>NZ_DANC01000043.1:0-101615 GCF_002499755.1 Methanoculleus sp. UBA291
AGTGGCGCGCCCGCTACTTCGAGAGCCTCGGTGAGGGGAAGGAGCGCCTCCAGAAGATCATGGAGGACTCGTCCCGGTGCACCAAGTGCTACGCCTGCATCGAGAGCTGCCCGATCTGCTACTGCGTCGAGTGCAGCACGAAGAAACCCTATCTGGTGGCGCCGGGCGTGCTCCCCGTGCCGTTCATGTTCCACCTGATCCGCTACGCCCACGTGGCGGACTCCTGCGTAAACTGCGGCCAGTGCGAAGAGAATTGCCCGATGGAGATCGCGAACTCGCTCTACATGCACGCCCTGCAGACGGACATGGAGAAGATGTTCGGCCACACCCCCGGTGTGAACATGGAGCTCCCGGTCCTCGCGCTCGTCGAGGAACAGGCGGAACGCCAGCGCCTCTCCGCGACCGGCAGCGACCAGATCTTCGACATCTTCAAGTAGCCGGAAGTCCGGGACGTGTAACGACCACTGAATAGACACTTGAGTTCCATAATAAACCCACGTTTGCGCCCGTGCCGGGGCGCAAACGAATCTGGCACCGCCCGGCGATGCGGAAGAGAACGCCCAAAGTTCTCTTTCGCGCCCGGACGGCCGGGAAATGCCCCCGCTCTTATTCAACGCTTCCGGCCCGGGCTTCGGCCGCACGACGGAAAGGCTGAACTACCGCAACTTCCTACGAGACTATCATGAACAGCCGGTGGTCCGGAGAGTTGCGGAGCGCCTGTTCACTCTCCGAGACGCTGACTGACTGCCGGGTATGGAGTAGAGTACGATGAAGTTTGTATGTCCGCTTATTGTTGTTCGTGACATAGCGGTTTCCAGGACTTTCTATGAAGAGGTTCTGGACCAGAAGGTCGGCTACGATTTCGACGAGAACGTATCGTTTGAGGGCGGTTTTGCGATACATTCTCGGTCGCACTTTTCGGACCTCATTGGTGTCGAGGAAGGCTCTATCGTCGAGGGGTCCCATAACGCCGAACTCTATTTCGAGGAGGACGATCTGGATGCTTTTCTTGAAAGGCTCAAAGGGATGGGCTCCGTGAGGTATGTGCACGAACTCATAGAGCAACCCTGGGGGCAGGGGGCTCTCGGTCGAAGAGACTGCACGGCGCACATCAATGCCTGAAGAGTTTGTCCGGCAGTGCGCCTGAGAAGGCCAGACATACCTGTGGTGCTTGAACGCCGGCAGAGTATAGTCTTCTTCCGTGCATGTTCTTGAGAAGATCGATCCCGTTCCCGGAATGATCCGGGTAGATGGAATGATACAAAAAGTGAAGACCATGTTTGAGAAAGTTTCCTGTATCTCTATCGGCGGCGGGCGGATCACCCTGGATGTCGCCGAAGAGGCGCCGGTGGCGGTCTTCGTCAACGGCCGACACCTGACGACCGTGATCCTGAGCCCGGTCGATCTTGAAGATTTCATCACCGGCTACCTCTACACCGAAGAGATCATCAGGAGCACCGATGAGATCGAGTCGGTCAGGATCGAGGAGAACCGGATAAGTGTCCTCACGAAGAACCCCTTCCGGAGGGGTACCGTGAAGAAGACCATCCTCTCCGGGTGCGGGGGGGCCGTCTCTTACATCGACACCCGGAAACTGCCCGCGATCAAGTCCGATCTTGCGGTCACCGTCCCGGAGATCGAGGCCGCCGTCGCCGCTCTTCCTGTGCCCGGGACGCTCGACGCGGTGGCGCTCGCGGACGGCGGCCGCATCTTCGCCTGTTCAAGAGACCTCGACCGGCACAACGCCCTCGACCGGGTGATCGGCCGGGGACTTTGTAGCGGTCTGGACTTCTCCCGGACGATTGCCGTCGGCACCGGCCCGGTCACCTCCGAGATGGTCCGGAAATGTCTGGTCGCCGACATCCCGGTGCTGGCCTCCACCGGGTTTCCGACCGCGCTTGCCGTGAAGATCGCTGGAGAGACCGGCCTCTGCATCGTCGGGTCCGCCGGAACCCCGGAGATGGCGGTCTACACGCACGCAGAGAGGCTTACGGGGATCGATGCGTAGAGCCGGGGACGTTCCCCCGGAGGACGAAAAAGGTCCGTAAAGGGTTGACTCCGCTGTGTCCCCCTGTTGTTGAGGGAACGCCCCGGCATGTCCAGTCCTGATGGTCTTCTACCACTGAGAATCCGAAGTTTGAGGAGGGTGAAGGCCGGGGCGAAGTGGGATTGAAGGGATGACTCTACCGACCCCACGACCGGAACCCTTTCATCGACCCCGGCTGATCTCGTCGACGGCCGCAACGAGGAGGTCGATCTCCTGCTCCGTCGTAAAGGCCGCGACACTCGCCCGCACCGTCCCTTCCGGGAGATGGAGGAACTCCATGAGCGGCTGGCAGCAATGATGCCCCGACCGCACCAGGATATCCGCCTCCTCGTCGAGCGTCTGTGCGGCTTCCTGCGGATCGACGCCGTCGATGGTGAACGAGACGACCCCGATACGGGCTCCGGGCTTCTTTGCGGCGTAGACCGTGACCCCGTCGATCCGGGAGAGGCCGTCGATCAACCGGGCGGTCAGGCGCTCCTCGTGCCGCCGGACCCGCTCCATCCCGATCGCCGAGAGGTAATCTATCGCGACGCCGAGTGCGATCCCCCCGCCGACGTTCGGCGTCCCGGCCTCGTAGCGCTGGTAGCCCTCCGCCGGCACATACCCGTCCGCCGTGACGTTCGCGACCATGCCCCCGCCGAGGACCGGCGGCTCGATGAGCAGATCCCGCATCCAGAGGACGCCGGTCCCCGTCGGCCCGAAGAGTTTGTGCCCCGAGAAACAGAGGAAGTCGCAGCCGAGACGGGAGACGTCCACCGGCATGTGCGGCAGGGACTGTGCTCCGTCCACGAGGAGGAGCGCACCGTAGTTCCGGCAGATCCGGGCGACCTCGGGAACGGGTGTCGTTACGCCGAGGACATTTGAAGCATGGGTGACGGCAACGAGCCGGACGCCGCCCCGGGCGAGGGTCTCTTCGAGCGCGGCGAGGTCGAGCGCGTAGTCGGCGTCGATGCCGATCACATCGAGCGCGACGCCCTGCGTTGCAAGCGCTCTCCAGGGAAGGAGGTTCGAGTGGTGCTCGAGGATGGTGGTCACCACGCGGTCGCCCGACTTCCAGGAGAGGCCACGCGCAACCATGTTGATCGCGTCCGTGGCGTTCTTCGTAAAGACCGTGACCCCGACCTCTCCGCCGATGAACCGGGCCACCTTCTCGTGGGCATGCCAGTAGCGTTGCGTCGCGATCCGGGTCAGGCGGTGGACGCCCCGTCCGACGTTGGCCCGGTAGCGGTGCTCGAACTCGACGAGCGCCTGCACCACCGGTTCCGGCGAAAAACTCGTCGCTGCGTTGTCCAGATAGACGATGTCGCCGAGGATCGGGAAATCCTTCCGGATATCCTCCGGGGCGAATTCTTTTTCTGCCGGCAGTGCCGGACCCTGGGTTTCGATTGTCTTCATACATGCCGCCTGGGCCGCTTCCTTTGTGACCGGAGCCTCACAGAGGGTGAAGTCCTCGTTCACGCCGATGCCCCGCTCCCTGCAGATCTCGCGCATCTTCGGGGGCAGCGCCCGCCACCGCCAGAGCCCCCAACGGTAGTAGGCGTCCGGCAGGCCGTTCTTCTCCGCCCAGGATATAAGGAATTCGTCCCAGCGCCCCGTCAGTTCCGGGTGCATCTTCCGGAGACCCTCATACTCGCTCTCAAGCGCCGACGGGCAGAGGTAACAGCCGATCCGTTCGAGGCCCTTCTCATAGAGAGGGTTTATGGGGGCCTCGCGCCACCAGAGGTAGAGGAAGACCTCGAGCGCCCGCCAGTTCCTGATCGGCGAGACGTTCAACTGCAGGGGGTTTGCGGGGTTCTGGCTCGTCTCGTCGAGGTCGGCCCGGTTCCAGGACTCGTACCAGCGGTTCCCCTGGATGGTGACGCAGGGGCCGGTCCCGGCAAGGTAGATCTTCAGGGGGTGGAGTTTCAGGAGTTTGCAGCACCAGCGGCGGTCCTTCCCCGGCGGCCCCGCCTTCTCGACCGCCTGGAAGAAGTCGCCGCCCTTCCGGACGATCTCGACGCCCTGCGACGCCACGAACGCCACGGTCTCGGGGAGTTCCAGCCCGGTATCGATGAAGAACGCCTTCTCCACCCCGGCCTTTCGTGCAAGGTAGAGGGCGGCGGTGCTGTCTTTGCCGCCGGAAAACGAGACGTTCACGCACGGCCGGTCGTTCATGTGCTTCTTGATGGTACGAACCGCGTTTCGCTCAAGGTTCTTTAAGTGGTAGCGGTTCTTCTCGATCACAGCGTTCCAGTCCGGGTCGGGACGGTCGCGGGGGACGATGGAGACGAGTTCTTTCACCTTGATCTGCCCGTCCTTGACGATGCCGGTGCCGAACCGGTTTTTGTAGGAGACGATGACCGTCCCGTCGGGCAGGGGATTTTTCAAGGGGAACCGCTTTCCGCCGATGCGTCCCTTATGGGCGCTCACGGCGGGTTCGGCCTCAAGGTCGACGATGCCCCTTGTTGCATACGGCAGGACCTGCGGGAGCGCTTCGGGGGCGATGTCGAGGGCGAACTTCCGGGCGACCGGGTCGAACGAGAGCCAGCCGAACCGGTCGCCGTGCACGATCACGAGGTCGGCCCGGTCGGCGCCGCCGGTCTTGTTCAGGAGCACGACGTGCGGCAGGGGAATATCGCCGAACTTTTCGGCGAGGAGGCTCCGGATGAGGGCCATGTCCGCCGCGAGAGCGGGACGGACGTCGTACGGCTGCAGGAGCGCTATCTCCCGGACGCGCGCTCCGCAGGAGCAGGTGCGCCCGATAAGGGGTACGTTACACTGGTCGCACCAGTAGAGGACTTTTTTTACGGCCGGTTCGCGGATCACGTGAAGAATAATTGGTTGCTGCAGACATTAAGGAAACCGATGATCGGAGGGCGGCCGGGGTGCTGCCGATACCAGGGCCCGGGAACGACCGGGAGGACCGGACGTCAGCACAAAGTATATTCGTTCGAATGCGAACATTAAATGGAATGGCATCGCGCTGCGTAAATAACCTCGGTGGACAGGTGCTCCTTATGGATGTAACGCCTGATCAGGTGAACGACTATGTGCGAAAGCACTGCAAAGAGTATTACGAGATGACCCCGGGCTTTATCTTCAAGGACATCCGGGTGCTCTTAAAAAAACCCATGCTCGTCGGCATCCAGAACAAGAAGAAAAGGGTTCTGCTGCCATTTACGAAGCCCTGCCCCGGATACGGAACGATGTTGTACGAGATCGCGGCAAAGGATGCCGACCTCGAGGTCATCCGCAACAACCTCGTAAAGGTCTCGGAATAAGGACGGGAACTTGACCCGGGGCATTCATTGAGCCCCGGATTACCCTGATTTCATCTTATCTCGCCGCTCCTCCAGGATGACGAACCGATCGCTATATACCCCGCCGGAAGAAACGTATAGCGATCAATTGTGGGCATCAAGGAGTGGGTAGTCCCTCAGGATAAGGTCTTTTTCGATCTCTTCGACAGAATGGCCCGGACGGTCGTCATTGCAGCCGATCATCTCGTGGAGTTCGTCGAGAACTATGAAGACGTGAAAGAGCAGTGTTCCCGCATGAAGCAGCTCGAGCACGAGGGAGACGACATCTCGCACGAGATCTTCGAGCAGTTGAACGTGACGTTCATCACACCGCTCGAACCGGAAGAGATCTCCCGTCTCGCGGCGGCACTGGACGACATCCTCGACTATATCGACGGCACCGTACAGCAGATGCACAACTACGGCATCACCGAGACCGACGACTCTATGGTCCAGCTTGCAAAGTTGATCCGGTTGAGCGTCATCGAGATCGAGAAGGCCGTCAACGGCATCAGGTCGATCAAGGACCCGGGCCTGATCGAAGATCGGTGCATCGAGGTGAACCGCCTGGAGAACGTTGCGGACGGCGTCCTCGCCCATGCCATCATGGACCTCTTCAAGACGAACGATGCGGTCACCATCATCAAACTCAAGGACATCTACGAGAACCTCGAGATAGCGACCGATAAGTGTGAAGACGTCGCAAACGTCCTCTCCGATATTGCCATCCGGCACGCCTGAGGGCCCTTCCGGTTACGCCCGCCGGCCGTACCCTTCTTTAGGTACCGGACCGAATGGTATCTGGAACTAATGGCAACACTACAGGGAATGAGCGGGGTCGATCTCCGGGCGCTGGTGGCGGAGGCGACCGAACGTCTTCCGCTCTGGGTCGGCAAGATCTACCAGTTCGACGCGAAGACCCTCGGAATCAGGCTGAACGGGGAAGACCGGGCGAAGTACCAGTTGCTCGCGGAGACGGGGCGGCGCACCCACTTCACCGCGGAGTTTCCCCCGCCCCCGAAGAACCCGCCGAGTTTTGCAATGCTGCTCCGAAAGCACCTCGAAGGCGGGAAGGTGCTCGGCATCCGCCAGCTCGGGCTCGAACGCACGATCAGCATCGATGTCGGAAAGCGGGACACGACCTACCACCTCATCTTCGAACTCTTCGATGAGGGGAACGCGGTCCTCTGCGACGAGGGGTATACAATCATCAAGCCCCTCTGGCACCACCGGTTTAAAAACCGGGAGGTGGTCCCGGGGGCCGTCTACGCCTTCGAGGGGTCCGACTGTTCGGCGCTCCCGCCCGAAGAATTCCAGAAGATGCTTGCCGGGTCCGACCGCGACATCGTCCGGACGCTTGCCGTCGGGTGCATGCTCGGCGGCGCGTATGCCGAAGAGGTCTGCCGGACGGCGGGCGTCGATAAGAGCGCTCACGCTACGGAGGTGGATGCAGAAACGGTTCGGGCGGCTCTCGACCGCCTGATGGCCGACGTCGAGAGGCGCCGGGAACCGGTGATCACGGCGTCCGGGTGCTGGCCGGTAGTGCTTGCCGGTGAGGAGGTCCGCGAGCGGTTTGCGACCTTCAGCGAGGCCCTGGATGCGTTCTACCCGAAGACGGCGGTCGAGAGAGAAGAAGTTGCGGCCGAGAAACCCCGCCTCTCCCAGGAGGAGGTGATCCGCCGGCGCCAGGCGGAGGCGATCAAGGGGTTCGAGAAGAAGATCGAGCGCTACGAACGGGTCGTGGCGGCGCTCTACGAGAACTATATGCCCGTTACCGAGATCATAACGACGCTCGATACCGTAAGCAAAAACCGCTCGTGGCAGGAGATCGAGCAGGTCCTCAAATCCCACCGTGAGAGCCCGGCGGCAAAGACGGTTCGTGCTGTCCACCCCGCCGAGGCGGCGGTGGAACTCGATCTATCGGGAGAGCGGGTGAAGGTTTATGTTCACGAGACGATCGAGCAGAACATCGGCCGTTATTACGACCAGATAAAGAAGTTCAAGAAGAAGAAGACGGGTGCGCTCGCGGCCATGGAACGAACGGTCCCCGAAAAACCCGGGCGGAAGCAGAACCTTGCCCTCCAGAAGAAGCGGTGGTACCACCGGTTCCGCTGGTTCGCCACCACCGACGGCGTCCTTGTCCTCGGCGGCCGGGACGCCTCTCAGAACGAGGAACTCGTCAAGAAATACATGGAGGGCGGGGACCTCTTCGTCCATGCCGATGTCCACGGCGGAAGCGTCGTCATCGTGAAAGGCCGGACCGAAAACCTGGACGAGGCCGCTCAGTTCGCCGCATCCTATTCCAACGCCTGGAAGGCCGGGCATTTCACGGCGGACGTCTACGCCGCCCGCCCCGATCAGGTGAGCAAGACCGCCGAGTCCGGAGAGTATGTGGCGAGAGGCGCCTTCATTGTCCGGGGAGAGCGGCAGTACTTCCGGAACGTCCCCCTCGGGGTGGCGATCGGACTCCAGACGGCGCCTGCGGTCGCGGTCATCGGCGGTCCGCCGGGGGCCGTCAGGGGACGGGCGAAGGTGTGGGTGGAACTCCGTCCCGGGCAGTTCGAGCCGAACGACACCGCAAAGAAGGTTGTCCGGACGCTCAGGGAGAGACTCCCGGAAGACGAGTGGAAAGGATTCAAGACCGCCCTGAATACCGAAGCGGTGGCCGCATTCGTTCCGCCGGGGGGCTCCGATATCGTTGAATCATGAAGGCTGAAGTTCGCGAGATACATAAGTCGTTCGGTGAGATACGCCTCTTTGCAGAGACGCTCGACGACCTCTGGCACCTCTCTCACCTGGTCGGTCCGGGGGACCTCGTCTTTGCGACGACCTTCCGGAGCGTGGAGGCGGCAACCGATAAACTCCGCCCGGAGAAGGCGGAGAAGCGGCCGGTCCGGCTCGGAATCCGGGTCGAGAAGGTGGAATTTCACCAGCACACGAACCGCCTCCGCATCGGCGGCGTCATCGAGAGCGGGGTGGACGTCTCCTCGCACCACACCCTCAACGTTGAGGCGGGGTCCGAGATCTCGGTCGTCAAATACTGGCGACCCGTCGACTGCGAGCGGATACGGCGGGCCGTCAGGGCCTCAGCGTACGACGTGGTCCACGTCGTGAGTGTCGAGGAGGGGGAGGCACAGGTCTACCGCCTGCGCCAGTTCGGCCCGGAGTGGGTGACCACCGTCGCGGCCGGGAGCAGCAAGGGCGCGGACACCGGCACCCGTCAGGCGCTCTTCGAGAAGACGCTCGACGTGCTCGCCGCGGTGACCGGGCCCCTGGTCGTCGCGGGCCCGGGGTTCGTGAAGGACGAGTTTGCGGAGTACGTGAGGGCCAGTGCGCCCGGTCTTGCGGAACGGATGCTCGTCATCGAGACACGGCGCATCGGGCGGGGCGCCGTGCAGGAAATCATCGGGCAGGGGGTCCTTGACCGGCTGATCGGCGACCTCCACCTTGCACGGGAGGTCAGGCTGATGGACGAGGTCCTGCTCCGGATCGCCACAACCGGCGCCGTCGCCTACGGCATCGACGAGGTCCGCAAGGCGGCCGCCTACGGTGCGGCAGAGACGGTGCTGGTCTCCGACACCCTGCTCCGCGACAGAGAGGCTACGGACGTCATCAGGGAGGCCGAGCGCGTCAACGCAACGGTCGTGGTGATGAGCACCGAATTCGAGCCGGGAGAGCGGCTCGCGGCCCTCGGTGGCGCTGCGGCGCTCCTGCGGTACAAGATCGCGTGATAACGGGTGTGGCCGGGTACGCGGCCCCCCTGTACGCCCCGGGGAATCCGGTGCATGAAGAACAATCACGAAATAACCCCGATCCGCCGGACCGGCGGTTTCGCAGGTTCCGGAGGTACTTACCTTTATAACCGGAGAACACCCTATAATGTTAGGAATTTCGCCAGTCCGGGGAGTGACCGGAGGCCTGCTCTTCGCCGGGCTGCCGTCCTGTGGCGACCCCCTTTCGGGAATGGCGCAACACTGGTGTCACGATGAGCGAGAATGCAGTAGCAGCAGAGGGTGAAAAAGCGCGGCCGCGGACACGTGCCGAGAAACAGGTCGAGCACAGAAGTCGGATAAAGCGGACGCTGGTAGCCTGTTTCATGGGTATCCTGACCGGAGGCCTCTCGTTCTACCTCTCTGGCACCCCCGACCCGGTGACCGGGCTCCAGCCACATGCCGTCATCGGCCTGCTGTTCCTCGCGGCGGGCGTCGTCTTCCAGAAGCACGTCTTCATGCTCATCCGGGTCGACTACATGGAACTGACCGGCAAGGACTGGTTCTACCAGAGTTTCATGACGTTTGCCCTCTGGTTCATGACCTGGACGCTCCTCTTAACCACCACTGTCCTGTGATTTCTCATGCGCATTGCTGTAGTACACCGTGATCGGTGTCACCCCGTTAAGTGCGGCACCGAGTGCATCATCTACTGTCCGCGTGTCCGGACCGGCGACGAGACCGTCGTCATCGGCGAGGACCAGAAAGCCGTCATATCCGAGGAACTCTGTGTCGGGTGCGGCATCTGCGTAAAGAAGTGCCCGTTCGAGGCCCTTGCTATTGTCAACCTCCCCGAACAACTCGACCAGCCGATCCACCGCTACGGTCAGAACGGCTTTGTCCTTTACGGTCTTCCGATCCCCGTCGAAGGGAAGGTCACCGGTATCCTCGGGCCGAACGGTATCGGCAAGAGCACGTCGGTGAAGATCCTCTCGGGCACGCTCGTCCCGAACCTCGGACGGACCGATGCGCCGGTCTCCTGGAAGGATGTCCTCGACCTCTACCAGGGGACCGAACTCTTCGACTACCTCCAGCTTCTCTCGCAGAAGGACGTGAAGGTCGCCGTAAAACCGCAGTACATCGACCAGATCCCGAAGGTCTTCTCCGGGTCGGTGCGTGACCTCCTCGCGACGACCGACGAGCGCGGGAAACTCGACTATTACATCGACCGGCTCTCGCTCAGGGCGGTCCTCGACCGACCGATCACGACCCTCTCCGGCGGCGAACTGCAACGGGTGGCGATCGTCGCCTGCCTTGCGCGCGACGCCGATTTCTACTTCCTCGATGAGATCACGCCATATCTCGACGTTTACCAGCGGATGGCTGCAGCAACTCTGATCCGCGAACTCGCCCAGGACCGGCCGGTCGTGATCGTGGAGCACGACCTCGCCATCCTCGACATGCTCGCCGATACCGTGCATATCGCCTACGGAGAGCCGGCAGTCTTCGGTGTCATCACCCATCCGAAAGGCGTCCGGGTGGGGATCAACCAGTACCTGGAAGGGTTCCTTCCGGAAGAGAACGTCCGGTTCAGGGCCTATCCAGTGACGTTCGATACCCGGGCCCACGCCACGGAGACGAACCGGGAAGTGCTGCTCACATTCCCGAAGATGACGAAGCGTTTTACAGAGTTCTCGCTCACCGTCGACGGCGGGGAGATCCGGAGCGGCGAAGTCCTCGGGGTCCTCGGAGCGAACGGTATCGGGAAGAGCACGTTCGCCCAGCTCCTCGCCGGGGTGCTCGAGCCCGACACCGGGTCGATGGACACCCGGGTGCGAATCTCCTATAAGCCGCAGTACCTCAAAGGCGACACGGAGGCGACCGTCGAGGAACTCCTCCGGCAGACGACGACCCGGTTCGACACCTCATACTACCAGCACGAGATCCTGGAGCCGCTCTCCCTTGCGCAGTTCCTGCAGGCGCCGGTGAACACGCTCTCCGGCGGTGAACTCCAGCGCGTTGCAATCGCGATCTGCCTCTCGCGCGACGCCGACCTCTACATCCTGGACGAGCCGAGCGCTCACCTCGACGTGGAGCAGCGGGTGAAGATCTCCCGGATGATCCGCAAGCACGCCGAAGGGCGGGACGCGAGCACGCTCGTGATCGACCACGACATCTACGTGATCGACATGATCAGCGACCGGATCCTGGTCTTCGAGGGAGAGCCGGGTCTGCACGGCAAGGCCGTCGGACCGTTCGATATGGCGCCGGGCATGAACCGGTTCTTGAAAGCGCTCGGGATCACCTTCCGGCGGGACAAGAGCGGGAGACCGCGGATCAACAAACCGGGATCGTTCCTGGACCGGGAACAGGTCGCGGCCGGGGATTACTACTACGCGGAGATCTCAAAGTCGTGAGGGCGGCACCGGGAGATCTTCTCTTTTTCCGGTGAGGCAGACGGCGCCAGAGGGAGTTTGGGAGCAACAGACTGCGGGCAGGTCTGGATGGACGGACCGTTGGAGAGCAGTTTCGCCCGTCCTCTTCCGACGTAATCGGTAAAGGAGGAAAGAGCCCCATACCGTGGTATATTCACTGGGATAGCCGGACCCCAATCCCGTGCCTTCAATCTCCGCTCGCCACCCGGGACCCTGCCGCCCCGAGCCATTCCATAAGAGACGCCCACGCCCCCTCAAGCATCCCGGCAGGCTCTCCTGAGGGCGGCGGGGCCCCAGTGGAGGTCTCGACCGTGCCCTCATGGGCCTCCGGCGTCTGCGTCGGAACGGCGGAGAGAGCGAGCACGTCGGCCTCCGTCATCGGCGGGACGTAACCCACATTTCCGGAAACGACAAACCAGCACCGTCCGTCGGCGTCGATAAAGAGTTTTTTGACGAAGTTCGAGCGGAGGCCGTCCCCCGACGTGATATGCATGGCAACGCCCGATGAGTTCCACCCGTAGATCCCCTTATCCGACGCTATGAGCAGCAGCCCCCCGGGCGTTGCCGCGAGGTCGTGGATACTGACCGGGAACGCGCTCAGGTCCTCGACGTCGAGGACCGGGGTAACCTCTCCGGCGGGGGTGTAGTGAAAGACCGTCGTGCGGTTGAAGAGGTATACGCCCCCGAACGGGTCGGTCCGGACCCCGGAGATCCCCCGCATCCGCTCGCCCTCATGGACGACCTGCTCGAACCGGGCATCGCCGGTCCCTTTCCTGACCACCTGGATGCCGTCGCGTTCGGACCCGATGACGAGCACGTCGCTTGCGGCGTCGACCACCATGCTCGTGACCGTATAGCACGCGAGACCCTCGGCTCCAAGTGGCTGGTACCATGTCCAGACACCGTCGTGGTAACGGTGGAGGCCCGCCTGCCCGGTGGCAACCCACATCTCGTCCCCCCACCGCGCCATACAATTGATGTTGCGGTTCTTGAGGAACTGCTGGTCATCAATGGTCCGATACTCCTCCCCGTCTCCGATCTGAAGCCCGTTCGGATACCCTATCCAGAGATGGCCCTCGTGGTCGAGAGCGACCGCGGTCACCATCGTGCCGAGGGGCGCCAGCATGCCGTAGGGCGTCTCTCCCGGGTGCCGCGCATTGACCGAATACCAGGTTCCGTTTGCCGTATACACGGAGATGCCGGCATCCGTCGCAAAGATAACGTCTCCATACCTGCCGTTGGTCGCATCCGTCACCCCGGCGGACGCGATGCCCGAGTCGTAGTCGGGGGCCTCGATGTAAAGAGCCGAGGAAACGGCGACGGGGAGAGAAGCAAGGACAATAAAGAGTATCACAATTCGACGCATGTCCCATCCGCCCTCTTGATGATGAGGCGCCCCTTCCCCTCCGGCCAGAAGTACACGGATCGCCCGACCTTCCCGCCGGTCTCCTCATGTCCTATCCTGATGCCCTGTTCACGGAGCAGGTCCTTCACTGCAGCGGCGTTCCGCTCGCCGATATTCAGAGAATTCGCCGAATACTCAAACATGCTTGCACCACCGACGACGATTGCGGTAACTGAAAACTTCGTGCTCCCGAGCCTCTCCATCTCCTCAAGTACGGCAGAGACGGCGGTATCCGCGAACTTGCCGGGACGGTCGGTGCTTCCGTGGCTTTCAGGAAGCATGATGTGGGCAAGCCCCCCGAGGGACCGTCGCGGGTCGTGCAGGATGAGCGCGATGCAGGAACCAAGCCCGATTGTCCCCATCGGGCATGTCCCGACCCGGAATTCACCCAGACCCAGGATTACGGCCTTCGCTTCGCCGAAAAAATTGTTCTCCATGGTATCCCGGAGCGGATTACGGGATAGGTTTCATCAGGCGTTCCAGCATGAGAGACACCTGCTGCATGAGTTCGGTGTTCGGGAGCAGGTAGATGCACCCGTAGACGGGCGGCGCCTCGCTCACCAGTTCGGTATTAAAGATCAGGACGTCGTTCACGTCGCCCGCCATCTGCGCGACGATGGACTCAAAGGCCGCATGCGCCATATCGATGGCCAGCGCCGGGGGCGACGGCAGCATGACGATGCCCAGAAGTTCCGCGGTCGCATCGAGAAACGCCGAGATCATGATATTCCCGATCTCGATTGCGGCGCTCTGGTCCATCTCATTGATCTCGCGCCCGGTATCGTTGGTGCCGAGCATCTGGTTCGTCAACTGGATGACCGTCTCCCGGGGCATGCTGACGACGATATACCCGCCGTCCGCAACCTCCCCCTGGATCTGGAAGACGACCATCGCCGATATCTCGTTGCCGATGATGCTGTGCATCCGGGCGATGTCGACGACCTGTACTTCCGGCACCTTCATCTCAATCGGGCTCATCAGCATCTGGGATAAGGATGTCGCGGCGTGCGCTGCACCGATGTTTCCAAACTCCGAGAGCGCGTCTAACTGAATCGAATTCAACTCCATAATAGGCGTCTCCTAAATCATTGTGTTTACGTCGAGGACCGGCACGACATCACCGTCTCCGGGAATGGTGATCCCGCTGATGCCGCGGCAGGTGCCCGCAATACTGGAGAGCGGTTTAACCACCACCTCCTGCTGACCGTCAACGGTATCAACGGCAATACAGCACTTCCTGCCGTTATTTTGCAATACAACCAGGGTATCGCTCTTCTGTGCCTGACCAAACATATCCTCCAGGCGGTACATGGGGAGGGTCTGGTCCCGGAGCAGGACCGCCTCGCTGTTCCCGATCCGGTGGACCGCCTCCGGCCGCGCCTGCGCCACCTCGACGACGTTGCTGATCGGGATGGCACACCGCATGCCGTTGATGTGCACCATCATGACGTCGATGATCGCCATCGTCGGAGGCAGCACCAGCTCGAACCTCGTTCCCCGTCCAATCTGGGATTCAACCTTGATCGTCCCTTTGAGCGATTCAATCGTCTTCTTAACCACGTCCAGCCCGACACCCCGGCCGCTGATGTCGGTGATCGTCTCGGCCGTGCTGAACCCGGGTTCGAAGAGCAGATTGACGAGTTCGTCTTTCGTTGCCGCCGTCGCCGCCTCGGGCGTCACTATGCCTTTTTCAACAGCCTTCTTTCGGATCTTCTCAGGATCGATGCCGGCGCCGTCGTCCTCGATGTCGATGATGACGTTGTCCTTATCCCTCCGCGCCGCCAGACGAAGCAGTCCTTTTCGCGGTTTCCCGGAGGCTTCACGGACATCCGGGGTCTCGATGCCGTGGTTCACGCCGTTCCGGATAAGGTGCAGGAGCGGGTCGGAGAGACCGTCCATCATGCTCCGGTCCAGTTCGGTCTCGCCGCCCTCGATGAGGAACTCGACCTCCTTTCCGTCGTAGTTTGCGACGTCCCGGACGACACGGGGGAGGCGGCTGAAGATGCGCTCGAGCGGCATCATCCGGATCCCCATCATGAGGTTCTGGAGATCGGAGACCGAACGGCCGACCATGCTCAGGGCTTCATCGAACTCCTTGATGCCGTGCTTCTTCGCGATCAACTCCAGCCGTCCGCGGTTGATCACCAGGTCCTCAACCAGGTTCATCATCCGGTCGAGCCGGTGGATGTCGACACGGATGTTCTTGATCTCCCGGCTCTTCTCGCTCTTCGCCGCCCGCTGCACCTGCGGTTCCACATGTGGTTTCGCATCCGGCCCGGGCGCTCCGGCGGTCTCCCCGGTTTTCGCCGGAGGAACGGATGCCACCGCCGGCGGCGATGAGCGGGAAAGGGAGAGGAGAGAGATCTCGGGGCCGGAGGCGACGGTTCTGAGCGCATCCTCTCCCGCCTCGCTCTCGATGAGAACCTCGAACGATCCGTCGAACTTCCCGTCCTCGATGAGGTCACGCGAGGGCGTCGTCGAGAGGATCGTCCCGACATCCTCCAGGTTTTGCAGGAGCAGCATGGCCCGGACGTCCTTCATGCTGCTCCCCGGGTCGATAGTCACCGCCAGCGTGTAGGCCGGACGGTTGTCGGCCGCTCCTGCCGGCCCGGTAGAGACCGGCTCCTGCAGGGGTTCCTGTCCATCCCTGGACACTTCTTCGGTAAATGCCCGGAGTTCCTGCACCAGGCTTTGCGATTGTTCGTCCGACGGGATACCCCCCGCTTCGACGGTATCCAGCATTCCCTCAATGGCGTCGGTGCAGGTGAGCAGCAGGTCGGTGAGATTTGAGGTCACTTCCTGCTGGCCGCTCCTGATGAGCGAGAAGACGTCTTCCATCGAGTGGCAGAGGTGCTCCATTGCATCAAAGCCCATCGATGCAGACATCCCCTTGAGGGTATGTGCAGACCGGAAAATCTCGTCGATCGCAGTCTGCTGGTCTTCCCCGCTCTCCAGGGCAAGGAGATTGTTCACGATGTTTTCGTGGTTCTCCCGTGACTCTTCAACAAACAGTTTCCGGTATCCTTCTTCATCAAACATGATCGACCTCGAGCCGACTGACGGTTCTCGTTATTTCGCGCGCAAGGTTCCCAAGCGGGACCACCCGGTCGACACACTCCCGGGAAAGGGCGGACCGCGCCATCCCGTATACGAGACAGTCCTCTTCGGCGCAGACCATCGTGGTGCCGCCGGCGTTCTTCACGGCAAGGGTCCCCTCGCCGCCGTCGCTTCCCATCCCCGAAAGGATCACGGATATGGTGCGCGGACCAAACACGTGCGACGCAGTGGTGAAGGTCACATCGACGGCCGGCCGGACTGCATGGAGCGGTGGGGCGGTCGAGTGGACGACCCGTCCGTGGTTTCTCCCAGAGCCCGAAATGACCTTCGAGACTACGGTGTGGTAACCTGCCTTTGAGATCAGGATTACTCCCGTCCGCAGGGTGTCCCCGTTCCCGGTCTCTTTCACCGGCAGGGACGAGATCCGGTTCAGGCGCTCGGCGAGCGATGCGGTGAACCCTTCGGGCATATGCTGGGTGACGACGACCGCTGCAGGCAGGTCCGGCGGGAGGGCGGCGAGGAGGACGTCGAGCATCGGGGGGCCTCCCGCCGAGGAGCCGACCAGCACCACCGTATCAGCCTCTTTCTTCTCTGCTGAGACGGGTTTTACGACCGTGGGGAGCAAAACAAGGTTCCGGATCTTCTGGACAAGTTCTCTCTCGATGCCCCGGACGTTTGCGATATCCCGCGGTTTGAGCATGAAATCGTCCGCACCAAGCCGGAGCGCCCGATAGGTCATGTCGGCCTGCCGGGACGTCAGCGTACTTAAGACGATCACCTTCGGCTTCGGGTTCGTCCCCCGAAGCGCCTCGAGCGTCTCAAGGCCGTTCATCCGGGGCATCTCAATGTCGAGGGTGATGACGTCGGGCTGCAGTTTCGCTACCTTGTCGAGGGCGTCGATGCCGTTGACCGCCGTCCCGACGATCTCGATATCCGGGCTGCCTTTGAGCAGATCACGGAGAATTGTCCGAATAAAGAGCGAGTCGTCGACGATCAGAACCCGTATCATGGTTACGCACTGAGAACGTTCTGGACCTCTTCGAGGACTTTTGGAGCCTGAAACGGCTTGACGATGTAGCCTCTCGCCCCGCTCTTAACGGCGAGTTTGACCATCTGCTCCTGTCCGACTGCCGTGCACATAATGACCCTGGCTGCGGGGTCGGCGGCCTTGATGGCCTTGAGCGCCTCGATCCCGTTAACCTTCGGCATGACAACGTCCATCGTGACGAGGTCGGGTTTCAATTCCTGGTATTTAGCAAGGGCCTCTGCCCCATCCGCCGCCTCACCGACGATGTCGTGACCGCCTGAGAAGAGGATGTTCTTCAGCAGCGTTCTCATAAACATTGTATCATCGACGATCAGGATTTTCCCCATCGAACATCACTCACTGTTTATTTGGAAAATGCATTATATATGTTTTCTTATTTTGAAAAAATAAGGTTATTTATTCATTGGGGATTTAACAGTATCTGAAATGAATCTGACGCCTTTGGCAGTCAACTGTATCTCCTTTCGGATGTAGAGTACTTCGGCAAGCCCTATGCTGAGGAGGTGTTCATAGATGGCGTCCAGGTCTTTGTGCGAGAGTTTGAGCATGTTCTCGATGGCGCTCGAATCCATCCCGCTGTAGACCAGCATGGCCACCTGCCCGGTCAGGGGGTCGAGCTCCTCGTTGACCTCGGAGTCACGCGTTGCCTCTTTAAGGAAGTTGTAGAGGACCTGGAGCGTCGTCATCGGGCAGAGGACGAAACTCGTCACGACCTCGTTCTCGATGAGGTGATCGATCTTGACGACGTTGAGGTCCTTCTCCTGGATCTCCCGGGACGTGAGTTCAATGCCGGTCACCTCGTCGAGGGGGATGCAGACCTGGGTCTCCTGGCTGACAAACCAGATGCCGGTCTTCATGACGGCGATTGCTCCTTTCTCCCACCGGGCGTCCTGGATGAGCACTCCCCCGCGAATTGCCGGCGACATGAAGAACGCATTCAGCCGGTAAGCGCTCGCCTGCGTGATGACGAACTTCTTTAAGACGGAGAGGACCTTCTCCACCGACGCGATACGGTAGACCGACGCGCCGTCCACACCGGCAGTGACCATCACCTGGTTCTTCTTCTCTTCGAGATCGACCACGGACTTATAGAGGACCTCAACGTTCAGAGGGGCATCGATGCGAAAACGGTCCTCTCCGATGCCCATCATCGTCGGGACCCACTTCCCTTCCTGCTCGATTTTTACCGGAACAGACTTCATCATTGTCAACACACCTTCTCTCCTCGTCGGGGGATCATCGTGCCTTCATCGCCACGAGGACATCCTCAAGCTCCGCGGCAAGGTCTTCCGCGTGGTATTTCTCCCCTTTCAGTTCGCGGACCAGACTGATATCCTCAACAAACTTCTTTTTCTTGACGTCGGACTTCAGCGCAGCGATCAGGTCGTCGTCGACCATACCGCCCGACGCAAAGGAGACCATATCGAAATCTTCCTTCGGCTCCTCTTCCTCCGGAACGACCTCCTCTACCGGGACGGGCTCTGCTGCTTCAGGTTCTTCCTCCTCATCCCCGGTCTCGATCTCACCCGGGTCGAGGTCGTCGAGCGTGGAGAGTTCCTCGCTCAATGCGCCGAGGTCCGGCATGCCGTCGTCCCCGGGCAGTTCCGGACCGCCGGCGGTTATGGACGGAAGGGCCATAGCAGGGTCGGCGGGGAGTTCGATCCCGGACGTAAGGTCAAGGTCGTCAAGGTCGCTCTCGTGCGTCTTGAGGATCGCCGCCACCGCGTCTGCATCTTCCCCGGAGAGGAGAGAGATCTGGTCGGACTCATACGCCGTCCCGGGGCCGGACGCCTCGCCGTCAAGGTCAAGGTCCTCCAGGGAATCGAGGTCCAGGGCCGCGAGCGAGGCAAGAGGATCGACCCCGTCCTTGCCGCCGGCCTTCGGCGGGACCGGGGCTATGGACAGATCGGGGACCGCACCGTCAACGGTCTGATCGAGCACGGCATCGATCTTCTCAAGATGTTTCTTCTTTGCAGCCTCGGGAGTACGGGCGTGTGCGATCGTCTCCCGGATTGCGGCTGCGAGGGTCCCGAACATGCCGGGCAGGTTGATCTCGGCGGATGCGAGACTCCGAATTCGGGACGGCTTCTCTGCCGTCGAAGCCGGTTTTTGTGTATCCGTTGCTTTTGGGCTGTTCCTTTGTCTCCCCTCGCTCCCGGAACGCAGTCTTGAGGGTTTTAAGTCTTCAAGGTCAAGCGCCCCGGTAACGAGGAGGGCCAGAAATCCTGCAACCACGGTGCCCGCAATGATGACCTCAACCGGGGCATCGGCAATGATGATCAGAGAACCTGTACCGACGGTTATCAGGAAGAGCAGTGGACGACGTATGTTCTCTCTCAACGCTTATACCTCCGTAAATGTCGGAATGGTAAAGAATATGGCAACAACGATCGGTGCGACGATGTAAATGATCCCGGTGACCACACAGAGCAGGCTTGCGAAGAAGTAGTAGAGGTAGCGGTCGCCGCCCATGACAATCCTTCCTGCAAACATGTTTGCAACGGTCAGCATTAAGAGGATCGTCACCACATAGGTCCGCATCGTGTCTTCGGGGAAATTTACGAAGATGTTTAGGGAAGTCATCGCAGAACCGCCGAGCGAGGAACTTCCCGTAAGTGCGGCGGAGGTCTCGGAGAATTGTTCCATCACACCGGTTACCGCGCGGGACATGGTGAGGAGGATTTCGAAGAGGAAAACAAAGATCCCGATCATCGCCCCGTGCATCGGGATGAGCAGGACGACGAACCCTTTCACCATCATGTCGCGCTTGCTCCGGAGCAGCACCTGCTCAAGCATCGACGACCCGACGATCTTTCCGATCTTGTCGGGAGACCCCCCGAGGGCCACCGCGTCGCGGAAGATGTTCATGTACTTGTAGATCAGGTAACTGCCGGTCTCACCGATGAACTTCTTCCAGCTCTTGGCTTCATCGAGCCCGAGGTTCAACTTCGACGAGACCGAGTTGATGAACGGTTCCAGGTGGGGAAGCGATTTTCTATCCACCTCCTGGAGCGCATCGCCGGTGGTGATGCCTTTGCCACCCATCACCGACCCGAGGCCCCGGATGAACGTGGCGAAGTCGGTGTCGCGGTTGACGACATTGGCGTCGTCGATGTAGCCGATGATCCCGAGCGGCATCAGGAGCAGGCCGGCAAGCAGGAAGATGATACCGGCGTTGGTGCCGAGAAGGACGAGCGCGAGCACAATTGCCACGACAATCGGGACGATCAGACGTTCCAGCCTCCGAATGATGCCCTGCTCCTTCGAGCAGATCTCCATAAGCCCGTGCGTCCGGGGGTCGTCGGGGACGGCCCGGTACATGATCCCGATGCCGAAGACCGAGATCGCGAGGGTGATCAGGTAGGAGACATTCAGCGTCGGCTCGATCCCGTCGGGCGCGTAGATGGCCACCGATATCATGAGGATGATGGCGATGATCGAGGCGGAGAGGAGCATCGCGATGTAGGCGTCGCTCCACTTCCTCAGGAGTTCGATCCCCTGCTCGAATGTGTTCCGGTAGATGCTCCGGATACTCGAGAGTTCCGTCCCGATGAAATCGTCGTCGGGGACGCCCGAGTCGATGGAGTTTGCATAGCGGTTGAGCATGCTCTGAAGGGTCTTGTTCCTGCACCGCTCGGCAACCGCACGGAGCCCCTCGGCATAACTGTAGCCCCACCCGCCGACCAGGCGCTGCACCTTTGCTATGTAGCGCGACGGGACGTACTCGAACCTTTTCGCGGTATGCTGGAAGATCTCGGGCCGGGTCACGGCGGACGTAGTGATCGCGGCCATGTAGGTGTACATGAGGAGCAGGTCCTGCCCCATCTTCTTGTTCTCAAGGATATAGGACCGGAGGCCGGAGAAAAACTCCGCCTGCTCCTCAAACGGCATCTTGCCCTGATTTGCGTCCCGGATCCGGTCGGTCACACCCTCAAACAACGCTTTTACACCTCGATATCGAGCAGGCCCTGCTTCTTGATCTTCGTGGTCATGTGGAAGAGGTCCCAGAACTGGGTATACCCGGCTTTATGAAGCCGTTCAAGGATATTCGCCCGCTTTTCGACTTCATTGTAGATATCAGCCCGCCGGTTCTCCGGAATGCCGAGCATCGTTGCAATCTTGTTCTCAAGGAGGTAACTGCTCCCTTTCCCACTGAAGGTGAAGGTGTCGGTCGCCGGGTCCCAGACAAACGCCGCCATGAAGGAGAAGCCCTCGGTCTCGGGGTCGTAGCCCACGAGTTCGTTGATGCTGAGCATCCGCCGGACGGTCCCGCCATGAGGGAGTTTCACGGCGCTCTGGATGATGACCAGGTTCAGGTTGTCGACGTAGGTCTTCGGGATGTTGATCGGGTCACCGCAGAGACGCTGGATCAGTTTCTCAACGGAGGCAGCGTGGAAGGTGCTCATCACGGGGTGGCCGGTCTGCATTGCGGAGAACGCGACGGACCCTTCTACACCACGGATCTCACCGACCAGGATCTGGTTCGGACGCTGGCGAAGGGCGGATTTAAGAAGATCGAACATCGTGACCTCGGCTCCTTCACCCTCCCCCTTCCCTTTGGCCTTCGCGACTTCACGGGTCCAGTTCCTGTGGGGGACCGTCAACTCCGGGGTATCCTCGATGGTGACGATCTTGTTCTCCGGCGGAAGGAACGTCGTGAGGGCGTTTAAGGTCGTCGTCTTGCCGCTCGCGGTCTCGCCGGAGACGAACATCGACATGCCGTACTCGAGGCAGATCCAGAGGTAGCCGGCCATCATGTAGTTGCATGCTCCGCTCTCGATGACCTGCAGGATGCTCAGGGGGACCTCGTTCACCTTACGGATGGTGAAGTTGCTCCCGTGCTTGCTGATCTCGGTCCCGTAGACGATGTTGATACGTGAGCCGTCGGGGAGGGTTGCATCTACGATCGGGCTCCGGTAGGTCAGCGGCCGCTTGATCCGTTCGGCGAGTTTGACGACGAAGGCATCGAGTTCCTTTGAGTCCCGGAACCCGACGACCGATTTTAAACCCTTGAAGATCTTGTGTTCGATAAAGATCGGCCCGACGCCGTCGCAGGTGATATCCTCGATGTATGAATCGGAGAGAAACGGTTTGAGGGTCCCCATCTCGATCTTATCGCGGATCAGCAAATACTCAAGCGCCTTGTATTCCTGCTGCGAGAGGACGATACGCCCGTCGGCGAGTACGGGGCGGCAGGGTGTCTGCGGCGACTTTGGTACCGCACCGATATCGGAGGTGAGGAAGAGTTTGACCCGGCTTGTGATGTCTTTCGGTGTCGCACCGGCGAGCAGGGACGGATCGATCACCTCGCCGGGGCTCTGGACGTAGACGATCTGCCGGATGAAGTTTTTAAGCACCTCGATACGTGCCTTCTCGGTCACCGGCTCCTCGTCGAGGGCGTCGATCATGTCGATCAACCGGTCCTCGATCAGCGGGAGAACCTCTTTTACGGAGTGGAGGAACGAGGGCTCGATAGGGATGTACCAGTTCCGGACATCGTCCGGGTCCGGGAAGATATGGACGAACGTCGTCTCGTTCACCGGGTAGATGATGTTCGGGTTCTCCATCGATTTTAAGTCCCGCTTCAGCTCCGAGAGGAAGAGCGGAATCCCGACGGTGTTGACCGGCAGGATGTGGAGGTACTCGAGGAGGTGGGGGCTCGCTTTGACGTAGTCCCGGGCGTTTGCCGGGAGCATCCGGTAGAGGGCGCAGGACTCCACGTTGTTGTAGCAGTCGTTCCCTTCGTCGATGAACTCGGGTTCGAAGGGGAGGGTCACTGTTGCTTCCAGCGCCGAACTCATCCTTCACACCTTCGCGACCGTGACCGGGATGACCTTGATGCCGTACCCGGGGTGAACTTCGAAACTGATAATGTTCCCCGTGGTCTTTCGTGCGCCGCGGACCTTGACGACCTCGAGCATCATCACGTACTTGCCACCGACGAGCGCCTTCTTCATGAAGAGGTGGGCATCGCAGATCGAACGGATGCGGACAAGAGAGTCCTCGACGAAGGCGTAGGTGTGCAGGGTGATCAGGATGGTCTTGCCGTGGTCGACGAGGTTCTTGCAGTTCGTGAAGAACGTGAGGACCGTGTCCTGCTTTGCGTACTCGGTGAAGAGCGTGAGCGAGTCGATGACGATCACCTGCGCTTTGCTCTGCTCCATGTAGTGGATCATCCGCTCGAGCGTTCCCTGCATCTTCTCTTTCGTCCACTCGAACCCGACGACGTGCATGGGAAAGACCCGGAGGTAGCCCCAGGCGAAGTAATCGGAGATGTCGAGGCTCATCGACTCCATCTGGGAGAGGAAACTTTTGCTCGTGTTCTCGGTCGAAAAGAGGTCGACGTTGAACCCCTGCTTTAAAGCCCCCCAGATGATCTGCTGGGTGAGTACGCTCTTTCCGGTGTCGTTCTCTCCTTCGATGAGCGTGAGCGATGTAAGCGGGAGGCCGTCGGCGATCTTCTTGTCGAGTTCGGAATTTCCGGTCGAGAGGATCGTTTTGTCGGGCATCTCGAGGATGCTGCTGTTTGCGTCATCACTTATGGCCATATTTCATGCTCCCGGGGTTATGTATGCTGAACTGGAGACGCCGTTCGGGGTGACGACCTGAACCCATGTAGGGTTGGCGTCCTCCGTGTATGCGATGGAGAGGTTGAGGGTCTCGCCGGGATCGAACGTTCCGGGGTGGACAGCGTCCGGGACGATCTCCACCGTGTTCCTGTTGCCGTAGGGGACGTAGACCGGGACTCCCTCGCTCATGAGGTAGACGTCGACGGAGGAGAGGTCGATGATCGGTTCGCTACCCGTGTTCTTCACCTCAACGTAGAGGGTTTTGTCTGCGGGCGTCGTGTTCAGGATCGTCGTGTTCAGGATCGTGATCGCCGTCCGCATCCGGGCCTCCTGGTGGGTGGCGAGGTTGCTCTGGGCCTCGACGACCACCTCCGTGGTGGCGAGGGTGCCGCCGACCAGGACGTAAGCCGTGACGATCAGGAGGAGGATGCCGATCCCGGATGCGATGAGAGGTCCCGCACTCATGGCTAGTCACTCGCGGTGAAGGTGGTTGACCGTGAGAGTCCTGTGGGGAGGACGAACTGGAAGTAGACAACCCCCTCTTTATCGGGGATCTTCTCAGTCTTTGCACTTATGTGGAGGGTCTCGCCGGGGTCCCAGTGGTTGTTCGGGGTCACCTCCAGGATCGCGTAGGTCCACTCATTCCAATCCGGCTCGCTCGACGTCGTTGGAGTAAGCCTGACAAAGTCCCCCCGACCGCCAAGGAAGACGTCGACCAGTTGAATTTCACTACTGACGATCCGGTTGGTGCCGACATTCTTTATCCAGATCTCGGCAGTCTCATTCTTGGCGCTGGCATACGTCGTGACGATCCGCACATCCGTGCTCAACCGCTCGTCCACGGTGTGAGATGACGACGCGATCGTGCCCGAGATCGTATAGACTACGGGGATAATTGCATTGATGAGGACGCCGGCCGATATGACGGCCGCGATGAGAAACATCGCTGTGCCAATTGCTTCACTCGACATCCATCATATCCTATCCAGGAGCTCGATCCAGGTGTCGCTCGTATCCCGTTCTCGCGAGGATGTCCCGGCGTCCTGCTCTCCCGGGCGGCCGTGAGTGAGCATCAGCACCTCAATCATATCCCGGTCGAGTGTCGAGTCGTTGGGATCGAGGATCCGGTTTAAGACGTAAAGTTCCGAGACAAACTCGTTCGGGCCGATCTCCGAGACGTCTCTCCTGGTATCGGGAGCCATCCGCATGATCTCCCGGATCTGATCGGCGACTTCATCGGTGATGTAGCCCATCGACCGGTAAGCGTCGATCATGATCGTCATGTGTTCACGCCCGTACTTGCAGCATCCCTGGTGCACCCACGCAAAAAGCCGGTGAACTTTCTGGAGTTTGAGTTTCCCTGCGGGCTTTTCCCCGAGAAGAGGGGCCGGGCCGCCTGGGGAAAGAGGAGCCGCGCCGGGGTCGGCCGGGAGGGAAATCCCCTTCAGACTGTCGGCGAGCAGACTGAGGCTCTCCGGTCCTGCATCCTCATCGAGCCCGGCCGGAACTTCGTCGGGCACCTCATCGGCGTCTGCATCACCGGCGTCCGGGGCGGCGTCCGGCGGCTCAAATCGGTTTCCTGCGTAAGACGCGGCGGCAGTGGTGAACGGGTTGTCCAGTTCATTCATCCGTTCGCGAAGGTCGATGAGCAGCCGCTTGATTGAGGTCTTGACAAAATCCAGCTCCTTCTCAAGGGTGTCGAGACGGGCCTCCGGGTCATCGGATGATGCGCCGGCGAGTATTTTATCGATCTGAGCCTGGTCTACCCCCACCATAGTAATAGATTATATCAGTGTAATCACTAATAAATGTTGCTCATAGTGGTGCTGATTCTCCAGCCTCCTTATCGTCTTCTGAACGTTTTAATAAGTCCTTTTGGGGATAAAACCAACCATATTGCAGATATTTAACGGATGATGCGGTACCCGGAGTGGCGAGGGGTTATGCACGCCCGGACGGCTGCATTCCTGCGGTACGCATAACGCTCAACCTTACGGACCGGTGCCGGCACAAACGGCTCCTCTTCTCTTCTCCCCGGCCCGGCCCGGCCCTTCGCCGAGGACTCGACGATGCACAGGTCCTCTGCCGTTCACCCGGGTGACTCCGATTTTTGCGGGATTTGAGGTACGGGGATAGGAGAGGCGAGTATCCGGCCAGCGATGGATGCCGGCTGCGCGAATTACGGCGGGCTTCAGGGACGGCAAGTGTTTAAAGAATGATAACGGTATCTCCCACAGATCGAGCGATTCCACATAGTCTCACTCGTCGGGAGGATAGGCCGTGCAGGGAGAGAATGGGACCAATCAACGTCGTGCCGCCCAGCTCCCCCGCAACCTCGCTGCAAACATCGCCTACTTCCTGGCGAACGTCGCCATCGGTATCCTCCTGGTGCCGTACTTCGTCTCCACGCTCGGAGTCGCGGCTTACGGGCTCATCCCGCTCGCAACGTCGGTCACGGGCTACGTGGCGATCGTCGTCCAATCCCTGAACACCACCGTCTCCCGGTTCCTCACCGTCGACCTTCAGCGGGAGGACTATGCGACTGCGAATAAGACGTTTAACACTGCTCTCTTCGGGCTCACCGTGATCATCCTCCTGGTGATCCCGGTCGTCCTTGTGGTTGCCTGGTTTGCCCCGTCGATCTTCCATGTCCCGGCCGGAGAGGAGACCGGCGTGTTTCTCCTCTTCCTCGGAGTCTCTGCCGCCTTTCTGGTCCGGGCCTGGAGCGGAAACTTCACGGTCCAGCTCTTTGCCTATAACCGCCTCGACCTCCAGAACCTGGTCAGCCTCACGAACCTTCTCGTCCAGACCGGGCTGATCGTTCTCCTTTTCACCTTCTTTGGCCCGGGTCTCCCCCTCGTCGGCGGGGCGTATCTCGTCGGGGCGGTCGCGGCATCGGGGGTCTCGATCGTCCTCGCCCGCCGGGTCTGCCCGTACCTCCGGGTGTCGGTCTGCTCCTTCGACCGCATGCGGGTGAAAGACCTCTGCGGGATGGGAGGATGGGTGATCGTCAACGATCTCGGCTCTCTCCTCTTTCTCCAGATCGATCTCATCATCGTGAACCTGCTCTTCGGGGCGGCATTAGCCGGGGAGTACGCGATCGCTCTCCAGTGGGTCATCCTTCTGCGGGCGGTCGCCGTGGTGCTCTCCGGCGTCCTGACCCCGACAATCCTCTCCTGTTATGCCCGGGAGCAGACCGGGACCCTGATCCGGATCGCGAAGAGCGCCGTCAAACTGATGGGGCTTGCCCTGGCCCTCCCGATCGGTCTCATCTGCGGGTTTGCACCGGACCTCCTTGCCGCCTGGGTCGGCGGCGAGTACGTGTTCCTCGCCCCGCTGATGGTCCTCCTGATGGTGCACCTCGCGGTCAACCTCGCGGTGCTGCCTCTTTTCTCGATCAGCGTCGCCTACAACCGGGTCCGGGTCCCGGGACTGGTGACGTTCCTTATGGGCATCGGGAACTTCGGCCTCGCGGTCGCTCTCCCGCTCCTGACGGGCCTCGGCTACTACGGAGTTGCGGCCGCTGGGGCGATCGTCCTCACCCTGAAGAACGCCGTCTTCACCCCCTGGTACGCGGCGAGGGTGCTCGGCATCGGCGCCCGCACCTTCACCCGGTCGATGCTCCCGGGGATCATTGCGACCGCTCTCGTCGGGTTTTCAGCGGCAGCCCTGGGTGCCGCCCTCCCGCTTCCGGCCCTGGCCACGCTTGCCGTCGCCGGCGGGGCAATTACCCTGGTCTACCCGGCGACGGTCTGGACGTTCGGTCTCGATGGGTTTGAACGCGGGCTCTTCGAGTCCTACCTGCCGCCGGCACTCAGGAAGATCTTCGGAAACCATCCGTCATGACAACCACCGTCGGGGCGGCGCCATGCACCACGGAAGACCGTACTTCCACCCCGGGGATCTGTCCTTTTTCGGCTCGAAGGAGTTTGGGCACGAAGTCATCATAAAAAGGGTCTGTGAACCCGGGTGAGGAGCAGCCGGGACACTTATGCATCATATTTCGACTCGTAAATGAGGACAGAATACAGGAACGGCTTTTACCCTGAGAAACAACCTTGCAGTGTTCGGGAAGAGACCTGAAGAGTGTTTCAGCAGAACCGGATTTTAAATATTTGTACCTCATCTACCCGGGCTTACGGATTGCCGTGAGGGGGAAGAGGTGCTATGTCCGAAAAATTTGATCCGGAAAAATTTTACGAGTCCTATCCGTTAAAAGTGATAGCAAGGCCGGGCTATACGACAAGAGCCCAGTATAAAAGTACACTTCTGTGGGATAGATATGGAGACATTGTCCTCAAAATTTTGGGCAGATGCCGAAATTATGCAGATATAGGAGGTTGTTTTGGCTTCGGGGCAAATGCGATGCGTTATCAGATATTTTGTACACAGGGGTCTTACCCTGCAACAAAAGTTTTTGAGATATCTCCGGAATTTATTTCTATCGGAAAGCACTTATTTCCCTATATTGAGTTCATAAAAACGGATTTCCGGTTGTACAACGGGGCGCCCGACGTGTTTGACCTGATAACTCTTTTTGATATTATTGAACACGTCCAAAACCCGGAAGAATTTCTTATATCGGTCGCGAAACGAACCAAACTTGCACTGATCAAGACGCCGATGGAAACGGGAGGAGATTGGTTTGGCGCAAAACCTCCGTTAAATCAGGGGGAGTCTCACGGAGACGGACATATTAATTTCTACTCTCCAAAGGAATATCTTGCATTGCTGGACCGGAGCGGTCTGGAATTACTGGCGGGGAAGTTCGTAAAATCTATTGTACCGTCCGGGACGGGAAGGAGAATTCTGATCCCCGAGTGCAGTCTGTCAAAGAAAAGCCTTTTAACGGCCGGGTTATCCGACATTTACCAGATGACACCTTATTTTATTACTCGCAGGCTGGTTGGACGGGGAGATCACATCGGCCTGGTAGGGTCGCGCCGAAATCTGTGATAGGGTATATTTGTAAGGACCGACCTACCCGGGGACGTTCACATGAAACCATCCGTCATGGCGGCCGTCGTCGAACCCGGCCTCTGCATCGGCTGCGGCCTCTGCGCCGCCCTCTGCCCGGAGGGCGTCCTTGCGATGGGGTGGAACCGCTACGGGGAGTACAACCCGGCAGAGGTCTCGCCCTGCACCACGGGGTGTGGCCTCTGCGCAAAAGTCTGTCCGTTCTCTGATACCGGGGAGGACGAGGACACGATCGGGGAGCGGCTCTACGGGGCGGTCCCGGGGGTCCGGCACCGTCCCGAGACCGGCTACTACCTTGCCTCCTATGTCGGCTACTCGGAGAAGCACCGGCTGGCCGGTGCCTCGGGCGGGATGGCGACCTGGCTCCTCGAAGCGCTGCTTGCCGAAGACGTCGTCGACCATGTCATCTGCGTCGCCCCCGCCGGCAATCCCGACAAACTTTTCGCCTTCCGGGTCTTTTCTACCCCGGAGGACGTACGCACCGGCGCCGGCTCGGCCTACTACCCGGTGGAGATGTCGGGGGTCGTCCGGCAGATCCTCGAAACACCGGGGCGCTACGCCGTCACCGGGCTGCCCTGTTTCATCAAGGCACTCCGGCTTGCCCAGTTGAGGAACAGAAAACTCCGGGAGCGGGTTGTCGTCACCGTCGGCCTCGTCTGCGGGCAGCTGAAGAGCTGGTACTTCACCGACTACATCGCCGCCCTTGCCGGGGTGAGGGGGGAGGTGACGGGGGTGCGCTACCGGGGAAAGAGCCCGGACCGCCCGGCGACGGACTATCACTATGCGTTCACGACGAAAGAGAGCGGGGAACGGAGGATCTCCTGGAGCGAGGGGATCGCCGAGGCCTGGACAAACCGGTGGTTCACGCCGAAGGCCTGCAGTTACTGCGACGATATCTTTGCTGAGTGTGTGGACGTGACGTTTATGGACGCCTGGCTGCCTGAGTACTCGGTGGACGGCCGGGGGACAAGCCTCCTCCTGGTGCGGTCGCCGGCGGTCCGGGAGATGATTGAGCGGGGGCGGGGGGTCTGTCTCGATCCCATCGCTATCGAGCAGGTGGCGGAGAGCCAGGCCGGGGTCGCGGCGGTCAAGCGGCAGCACCTGGCGTACCGGCTGTATCTCGACGGAGAGGGGGCGCCGGAGAAGCGGGTGGCGCCGGAGAGGCCTAAGAGCCCCCTCGTGCGCCGGGAGGTTGTCTTAAAGGAGCGGATGCGGGCCGCAAGCCGCGAGCTCTGGAGTGCCGGCGTGCGGGACCCAGAACGTCTCCGGAGGGCGATGCGGCCGGATCTCCGGCGGCTGGAGGTCTGGAGGCGGGTGTCCGGGAGCGTTGGAATCCCGCTCAGGGCTCTTCTCCTTGTGCGGAGGAAGATAGAGGGCGGTCGCGATGGATGACGGCGGACCGCTGTTCATCCTGGCGGGGAACGGGCCCTACGCGAACCGGGGATGCGAGGCGATTGTCCGGGGGACGGCAACGATCCTTCGGAAGTTCTTCAGGGACCCGAGATTTGTCTGCCTCAGCCATTTCCCGGATGCGCAGCACTATCGGCGGCAGTGCCGGGAGGAGACGGACGGGGCGATCACGCATCTGCATTCGTACCGGCTGAAATACCGGGAGGTCCTCCGGAACTTCACAAAGCCGTTCTACCTCGGCTATGCCTTCGACCGCCTCCTCCGCCCCCGGGTGCTGAAGTACCGGGTCTACGCCCAGATGCTTCCCTATCTCGACACTGCGGCCGCAGTCCTCTCCGTCGGCGGGGACAACTACTCCCTCGACTACGGTGTCCCCACGCTCTTCACCGACCTGGACGAAGTCGTCATGCGGAAGGAAAAGCCCCTCTTCCTCTGGGGCGCTTCGGTCGGCCCGTTCAGCGCAATACCCGATTACGAGCGGTATATGAGCGATCATCTCCGGAGGGTCACCGGGATCTTCGCCCGGGAATCGGTCACGGCCGGGTACCTAGCGAGCATCGGCGTTGCCGGGAACGTCCACCCCGTCGCGGACCCGGCCTTTCTCATGGCCCCGATACGGCCGAAGGGGGTCGAGGATGATCTTTCCATCGACGGGGAGGCAATCGGCCTCAACCTGAGCCCCCTGATGGCGAAGTACGTCACCGGCGGCGACCTTGAGGCATGGACCGGTTTGGCGGCTTCGATCCTCGGGACCACAGCGAGGACGACCGGGATGCCGGTCTACCTCATCCCGCACGCGACGGTCCCGGCCGCGGACGATCACGCGTTCATGCGGCGGGCGCTCTCTCTCGTCCGGTACGGCGATATAACCCTGGTTCCGCCGGTGTACAACGCCGCGGAGACGAAATGGATCATCAGCAGGATGACCGTTTTTGCCGGGGCGCGGACGCACGCGACGATTGCTGCCCTCTCCTCGGGTGTCCCGACGCTGAGTTTTGCCTACAGTATCAAGGCACAGGGGATCAACCGGGACATCTTCGGTCATACTGAGTATTGTATGGAGCCCGGGGATCTGGGGGCGGGGGCGGTCTCCGGCAGGATTGTCCCGATGCTCGATGAAGCCGCCGCGATCCGGCGGGACCTGGCGGAGCGTATCCTGCCGGTCCAGGAGGCGGCGCAGAGCGCCGGGAAGAGGCTTTGGGAGGTCGTCGGGTGAGGCGCCCGGACCGACGATTCTTGAGGTCTGATCACGCCTGCCGAACCGAAGGCCCCGGTCATGCGAGCAGAATGCACCGCGGGTGTGGGCTCCAGGGTCCCGAGCGGGAGAGGCCGATGCATCATGGGTTTGTCCCAGAACATTTTTGCCGGGGACCCCATCCGAAGACCTCCGGTCTTCTCAAACTCCTGCCCTCTCGGCTGTCGTTCCCGTGTGACGATAGGCGACCGGCCGGAGGGCAGAGGCAGGAGCGTCGCAGGATACGACCCGGGTAAGAGCCGTTTCCCCATTCGGATTATGTTATGGCTCAGGTGGCAAAACCTTGTATATCTGCGATCCGATCATGAACGCACCAAGGATTTACAGATTCTTTTGAGACGATTCCCATATCGTCCGCAAGAAAAAACCCGACATCGCCTGCATCACTGCATGCCGCTGTGTGAAACGACCCAGGGCCTTCGGCTCGGCGACCGGTTCGATCTTTCGACGAGCGGTATCAATTTCGTTGTCGAGTTCGAACCGATGACCCCGGTGGCGCGTGCAGGAGCTTACTTTGATCTCGCCGAGAATCTTACCGAACTCTTCGACCACGAGATCGATCTCGTTGAATTCCCCGCGATCAGAAAACCCGATCTTTCGCGAGTCCGTAGAAGAGAGCCGGGGTGCATGGCTGCCCTCCTATCCTGTCCGAAGAAAACGCAGATATGCGGTGAGGAACTCCTCAATGTCTTCAGTGCCCGGGCTCCTGCTTATGGCGATGTCACGATCCGCGACGCAAACATCAGTCGAGCCTATTATTGCCTCATGTGAAACTGCGGTACCTGTCCATGAGGTCGTCCCAACACACCTCAGCCGGGAGGGGGAAACCCACCCGCACCTCCGGTGCTCAAGCACCGGCCCTTCGGCCCGGAGCTCCTTCGAAACTCGAAGAGTTTCTCACGCTCCTGCTCTACGACCAGTCGCTCACTCGAAGATCTTCGGTCTTCTCATGCACCCGCCGTTCCGCCGGGTACACCTCCCCAACCCCTCACTCGAAACTCTTCGAGTTTCTCAAACTCCCGCCGTACCGGCATTCGTTCCCCGCGTGGCGATATGCTGTCTTCCGCAGGAAGATAGCAGGAGCACCGTAAGGTGAGACTCCCGGAAGGAAGCCGTGTCAGCAATTTGACACCAAAAATTGCTCAATTCCTCGCGAAGATGTGTCAAAATACTCTGAACGATATGAATCTTCAGCGCTAGACACTTTTGGGATGACTTCCATGAGAACCGCTCTCCCTCTGCGTGAGTCGGTAGAAGCGATCAGGATGCACTCTCTTAGCATGAACAATCGGAGATGCCGCGGATTACCAGCGGAAAGAGGCCCTGTTATAGGCCGGTAATCCTAAAAAAAAGGAAGAGTGTTTGATTCCTCACGTTAGAGGACGTTCATCTCGTAAAGGTTTGCCGGTACGGTCTTCTTGATCGGGAAGGCTGCTCCGACTGCCGGCTGAAGGTTCACGGAGAACCGAGTGTTGGGTTTCAACACATCCTCATTGAAGGTAACCCTCAAAACAAACTGCTCACCGGGTTCGAGGAGTTTGTTTCTGCCAGCGCCGACATCGTTGTACGTCATGTTGACACCCCAGCACCCAGAAGCAATATCTCCAGTTCCATTAACATCAGTGGCGGTAATCATGGAATTAGTCTCGTCAAATTGTATGACGCCCGACTCCGTGCCGCAGACATAGGTCACCAGCGTCTGGGTGATATCGATCGGTGTACCGCCTGCGGTATTCCCGACCGTGAACTCAATGTAATCCAGGTTTCCGTCTACGGTTGAGTTCGTTGTGTTGGTAGCGTGACCATAGATATTGCCGATGATCTCCAGGCTGGAACTGGCTTGACTGGACCCGGTGTGCACGGTCCTCTGCGCTTCCTGGCTCGCGAAGAACCCGGCGCCGAGCATCACGTACGAGAACACCGCGGCCACGACGACGAATGCGATCAGGACGATCGCCGCCTCAAGGCCCGTGAATGCATCTTCGTTTTTAAACAGTTTCATCATGTTCACTCACCTCAGTAGACCTCGTATTTATGGTCCTCTTCCAGGTCCGGCGGCGCTATACGGTTGATCGGGAGCGCTGCACCGATGTCGGGCTTGACCTCAACGGTGAACCGGTCGTTCGTGTTGATGTTGGGGAGAGTCGCGGCATCTTTGCCGGGGATTGTGATCTTCACGAGCTCGAACCTCTCGAGCATGTCGTTACGATCTGCTTGGGTAACTCCTCCCGCATACCATTCGGAGGTTACATTACTATACATGTAGGTCTCCATGCTACCGGTCGTCGACACGGTGAAGGTCACCTTCTGCATATCCACTGCTGCTCCCCCGGCAGCAAGCTGCAGGAAGAAGCTGATCGATTCCACCTCGTCGGCCGTGGTGTTTGAAACCGCTACGACTACCGGTCCCGACAGTTCGAGGTTTGAGCTCGCCTGGGCCACACCTGTCTGTACGCTCCTCTGCGCCTCCTGGGTCGCGAAGAACCCGGCGCCGAGCATCACGTACGAGAAGACCGCGGCCACGACGATGAACGCGATCAACACAATCGCCGCCTCAAGCCCGGTGAATGCATTATCATTTCTCATCAATTTGCTCATGAAACGTTTCCTCCATTACCGAAGTTCGAATGAGTGTCTCATCCGGACTTTTACGGTTCTTGGGAGTATATGCACAAACCAGTATAAAAATATATTCAAATGAATAGAGATTTGACGATTGCCTATTTGGATAATAGATGCCTGTAATTCACTTTTTAGCGGTCGCAAACCGGATTAGGCAAGTATTTCTAACCGGAGGTGCAAACATAGTGAAAGCGAAAAATACGTGCGGATAGCCACCCATTTGAGGAAAGATTATTTCCCGCGGAAGTTTTTCCGGAATTTCCCGGAAAACCAGAGCGACCGGCCGGGCAGGGCCGCACGAGCGGATCTCAATCGATCAAAAAGAGGGAACAGATATATGGCGGAGAAACAGGATTTCATCTACGTTGTTCTGGCCATCGGGATAGTCCTCCTGATAGCCCTTGTCATCAAACCGGCAGCGACCGGCGAACTCTCGGGCCTCCGGTGGTCCGGGGAGCCGGAGCCGACGGTCATCCCGGCATGGACGCCCACGCCGCCCCCCGTGACCGCGGCGCCGACACCCACCCCGGTCCCCACCTGGGACGGAAAGCCGCAGGAGATCGGGTTCGTCGACCCGCGGACCTATCAGATCCCGACCGAAGAGCCCACCCTGAACATGACCACAACCCCGCCGGCGAACCGAACTGCACCCGGCGTCACCCGGTGGGTGACCTACGCGACGATAGACGGCCAGTGGTCGGGGACCACCGGGATCGTCCGGATTCCATTCCCCATGTGGCGGCTCGACTACTCGGATATCACGACCTCGAACGATGAGATCCCGCTTTTCAACTGTCAGGTCATGGACGCCGAGGACCCGAACAGGTTCGTCCGGATCTTCACCCTCAACCTCCCCGATTTCCTCGCGATGAAGGACAAACCCGACCTCCGGAAGGAGCAGTGGGTGCACACCTTCTACGAGGGCAACCACGACTACTACTTCGTCATCAACGCCCGGTGCCTCGATGCCTACCACGTAAAGGTCCAGGTGCCGGAGACGTATGTAGGGACATAAATGCAAAGAAGAACGAAGGTCTTCGAAGAGTGCCCGGCCACAGGGCGGGCACTTGAAAAACTCGAAGAGTTTCGAAGGGTGTCCCACTCCGGCAGAGGCATTTGGGGATGGCCTTCGATAGATGGGCGCAAAGTTACTTCATTCCACGGCTTCGCGTGAGCTGCCGGTAAAAAAAACGGAGCGCCGGAAAAAAAGAGCCGGGATATTCACCGTCCGGCAATCCAATGCCTTGCGATGAACTCCCGCACCGCCTGCGCCGCCACCGCCGCCGTCTGCCCGGCGTCGAACGGGGCGACCTCCATGTAATCGAACGCCGCCGCGTGCGGCGCGAGGGTCCGCACGACCTCCCGGATATCGAGCGGCGTCATCCCGAACGGCTCGGGTGTCCCGAGGCCGGGCGTGAGGCAGCAGTCGATTGCATCGGCGTCGATTGAGAGGTACATCCTCCTCTCCCCTACGTGCTCCCGGACTTCCCGGAGGACGGCGCCGATCCCCAGATCGCGCACCGTGTCGGCGGAATAAAGCCGCGTTTTCTCCTCCGCAACCGCAAACTGCTCACGGTCGCCGCTCCGGCCGCCGATGATGACGACATCTTCGACCGCATCAAGGACGCGTCGAGTGACGCACCCGTGACTGTAGGGCGTCCCGTCAAGCTCGTCCCGCAGGTCCAGGTGCGCGTCGCAGACGACGTAGACCTCCGGACGGACGGCCCTGACCGCCCCGACTGTGGCGGTGTGCTCGCCGCCGAGCATCACCGGCACCTTCCCGTCGCGGACGATATCCCCGGCAACATCGGCTGCCTGCCCGACGACCTCCTCCGGCATCCGGGAAACCTCAAGGTCGCCGAGGTCCGCAACCGGCACCTCGCAAAAGTCTATCCCCGTCGAAGGTTCGTAGGACTCAAAGTTGAACGACAACTCCCGTATCGCCCGGGGGCCGAACCGGGTCCCCGGCTTAAACGACGTCGTGCCGTCGTAGGGCACGCCAAAAATGACATAACGGGCGTCCTCATACGACGCATCCGCATCCGCAAAGTGGAGATGGGCAAGTTCATGCATGCCCGTCTTAGAGAGCCAGAACACGTCACTCAAGTTTCTTCTTGCCCAGGGACGATATATAGGCTATCTCCTGGCCGGGTTCGAGACTGCCGGCCTGCTCTTCGGGAACGGTCAACTCGAACATCTCAAAGTCCTTGACATCCATGAGCTGGAGGGTGGTGCCGGCGATCGATATGACCTGTGCCACCTTCCGCTCAACGACCGGAACGTAGGTCTTTGCCGAGACCGGCTGGACAATCGAGCGCTTGACGCCGTCGAAAATGCCGATACAGTCTATCCGGGACTTCGCCGCCCCGTGCTTCCCGGGCTTCGAGATAGCGATGGAGACAATCCTGCAAGGCTCATCCTCGACGACGACGTAGCGTCCCTCTTTCAGCTTTCCAACTTCTGTCTGTTCCTTCATATTGTCTCACTCGATAAACGCGTGGATTAATGTATCTGAATTACAGTACATAAATACACCGTAGAACGAGGGGAGAAACGAGGGATAGTCAATGGAATTCATTCAGGCGTGCAATGACGTAGCGGGGGCTGTTTCCGATGCAGTAGCCGACATGGTCGGCACGCCGGAAGCAGGGGAGTACGTGAAGATGGGCGCGGACGGCACGCCCACCAAAAAGATCGACCAGGTCGCCGAAGATATCGTCGTGGACTACTTCACGCACCACCCGTTCGGTCGGCGCTTGATCAGCGAGGAACTCGGGTGCGCCGGGATGTGCGGCGAGAAAGGCACCATCTATCTCGACCCTGTCGACGGCACCCACAACGCCGTGGTCGGGATCCCGTTTTACGCCCTCTCCATCGCATACGCAGAGGACGGGATCATCCGACAGGGATACGTCAGAAACCTCGCCACCGGCGAGACGTTCCACGCCGTCCGGGGCCGGGGCGCCTGCCTCGACGGGCACCCCATCCATGTCTCGGAGACATCGCTCCTTGAAGAGAGCGCCATGAGCGTATACGGCCGAAAGTTCGACCCGACCCGCATGTTCGGGATTGTCCGACAGATCCGGCGGTTGCGCCTCCTCGGTGCATCGGCGCTTGAACTCTGTTACGTCGGGTGCGGCCGCCTCGACGGGTTCGTCGACGTGCGGGGAACGCTCCGTGTCACGGACGCGGCGGCGGGGATGCTGGTCTGCGAGGAGGCCGGCGGGGCGGTCTCCGACCCCGAAGGAAACACGATCGCCTTCCCGGACGAGGTCTCCGCCGGACGGAGCCTCGTCGCCACGAACAGCGTCCTGAAGAACAAGATCATCGAGTACCTGAGGTAAAAACGCATATGAAGATCGTGCTGGTATCGCGTATCGACGACGCGACTGCACTCCAATACACTGCGGACCTTGCCCGGGACCTTGCGGAACAGGGCTATGACATCGCCCTCGAAGAAGGGACCGCGATGCATCTCGGTCGGGAGGGCATCCCGTTCGAGGAGATCGCCGGCGACCTGGTCGTCGTCGTCGGCGGCGACGGATCGGTTCTTCTCACCGTCCACCAGATGAAGGAACAGGTCCCGGTCCTCGGGATCAACCGGGGCGAGGTAGGGTTCCTCGCGGACCTGGAGCCCGACGAAGCACGCGCCTTCTTCGCCGCCCATCCGGACGGGTTCCGGGTCGAACCCCGGATGCGGGTCAGCCTCTCCGTCAACGGAAAACCGTTCGGGGACGCCCTCAACGAGGCGGTCATCGTCACCGACCGGCCGGCAAAGATGCTCCGGTTCGCCGTCTACGTCGACGGGACGCCCGCGGAGCGGGTCAGGGCCGACGGTCTGATCGTCTCGACCCCGACCGGGTCGACCGCCTACGCAATGAGTGCCGGCGGCCCGATCATCGACCCCCAGATCGAGGCGTTCCTCCTCATCCCCCTCGCGCCCTACATGCTCTCGTCCCGTCCCCATGTCATCAGCACCGGGAGAAAACTCGAGGTGACCCTCGAGACAGAAAAACCGGCGCACCTCGTCATCGACGGGCAGAGCACGTTCGAACTCGAGCGTGAGGTCACGATCACGGTCAAAAAGTCCGATCGGCCCGCTCTCTTTGTCGATACGGGCAAACCCTTCCTTGAAAAGGTGAACAACAAGCTGCGCAACCTCTGATCCCAATGATACCCGAAACAATAGTTTATGAGTGACCGCGGGGATGATCTCCATAGAGGAGTGAGCACGACTATGGAAGACCAGATGCGCACGAAAATCTCCTATGCAGAGATTGCAGAGACGCTGAAGAAAACCCTCGACCTCCGGGGGTCCCCGGTCGCGGTGAAACTCGCAAAGAGCCCGGAAGGCATCCCCGAAGGGGTTAAGCCAATCGAAGAGACGGTTCGCCACTGCCAGATGATCAGCCGGGCCCGGCTGAACGGCGAGATCTTCTACGCGACCGCCGACCGGCACGTCTGCATGGGGGGCGGCTGGTCCCTCGGGCTGAAGGAACTGACGCAAAGCCTTCGGACCGGGGAATTTTACTACAAACTCGGCAAATTCGAGAGCTGGGCCGCCTGCATGCGGACCATCCGGCAGGTGCCGCACGTCCCGACGCTCGAGACCTACGCGACGGTCTATGCGCCGCTTGAGAAGACGCCGTTCGACCCGCACGTCGTCGTCATCGTCGCCAAACCCCGGGATATGCTGAAACTCGCGCAGGCCACGCTTTATCAACTCGGCGGACGGATAGAGTCCACGATGTCGGGGATCCAGTCGGTCTGTGCGGACGCGACCGCGCAGCCCTACCTCACCGGGAGGATCAACTACTCCCTCGGGTGCGACGGGTCCCGCCGGTTCTCCGGTATTGAGGACGACGAACTCGTCATGGGCATCCCCGCCGAGATCCTCCCGGAGTTTGCCCGGGCCCTCACGACCGTCGCCGGGGCGCCCGGGTCGGTGCGGTAACGGCACCGCTCCCATCTTTTCAGGACCTTCTCCATCGGAGCGTCCGTTTGAGGTAAAAGGCTTATCTCTCCGGCAGGTCAATTCTTCAGCAGGTGGTTTTTTTGCAGGTATCCATGAAGCTCGAGATGAAAGACCGGCCCGGACAGCTGGTCGCGGCCCTCAAACCGATCTCGACCGTCGGCGGGAACATCATCGCGGTTATCCACCAGAGGGAGACTTCGGCGGCGGCTACGGAAGTGCTGGACGTCCAGATCGTACTGGAACTCCCCGAAGGGCGTCTTGATGCCCTTCTTGAACAGTTCCGCGAGCAGGGCGTCAGCGTCGTGCGTATCGGCGAGGAGCGGCTCCTCTACGAATGCACCCTGATCATGATCGGACACCTGATGCACACGGACCTCTCCGATACGGTCGACCGGATCGACCGGACCGGTTCTGCCGAGGTGACGGAACTCTCCCTCGTCATGCCGGCGATCAGTTCCCCCTCATCGGCCCGCATCACCATCCGTTCGACCACCCGGGCGGAGATGAAAAGAGCACTCAGGATCTTGCGCGGCGTCGCGGAACAGAAGAAACTCCTCATCATCGAGCCTCTGGAGGGCGTATGATGCGGATTGCCCTGCTCGGGTTCGGCTCCGTCGGCCGGGGGATCGCCCGGGCGCTCCTCGCAAAAGACCTCGACATCGCCGTCACCGGCCTTGCGGACTCGAGAAGCGGCATCATCGATGCCGCCGGCATCGACCTTGCCGCGGTGCTCGCCCAAAAGGAGAGCGGCGGCCCCTGCGGCAACCCCGGCGTCAGCCCCACGGACGTAGTGACGAAGGCGGACTACGATATCCTCGTCGAGGTGACCCCGACGAACGTGGAGACCGCCGAACCGGCGCTGAGCCATATCCGTGCGGCCCTCCGGCGGCATAAACACGTCGTCACCTCGAACAAAGGCCCTATAGCCCTCGCCTACCCCGAACTCCGGGCGCTTGCGAACGAAAACGGTGTCTTCCTGAAGTACGAAGCGACGGTCTGCGGGGCGATCCCGCTCATCCACGCGATAAAGGAAGGGCTTGCCGGTAACACCATCGCCCGGCTCTACGGCGTCTTCAACGGCACCTGCAACTATATCCTCACCAGAATGGCCGCAGAAGGCCTCACCTACGAGCAAGCCCTTGCCGAGGCCCGGGAACTCGGGTACGCCGAGGCGGACCCAACTTACGACGTCGAAGGGATCGATGCAGCGATCAAACTCGTCATCCTCGCAAACACCATCCTCGACATGCACACCACGCTCGACGACGTGGAGAGGACGGGGATCACCCTCCTCACGCCTGAGGCCCTGCACCTTGCGGAGGACCAGGACTGCACCATCCGGCTGATCGGCGAGATCGTCCCGGGTGCCGGGGTGCTTCGCGTCTCACCGAGGATCATCGCAAAAACGCACCCGCTCGTTGTCGAAGGAACACTCAACGCCGTCACCGTGGAAGCGGACCTCGCCGGGGAACTCACGTTTATCGGGAAGGGCGCGGGTTCCACGGAGACCGCCAGTGCCGTGATCGGCGACCTCCTCTACATCCGGGAGCGGCATGTCCAGGGTTCTTGAACGGAGAAAACAGTATCTGAGGCTGATGCGTCAGGCGACGCTTGAACGAGGCTCCTTTACGGTGGCCGAGATTGCAAAAGCCACCGCCACCCCCCGGAGCACCGTCCAGGACTGGGTGAACCGCCTCATCGAGGAGGGGTGCGTCCTCCTCACGGAGGAGCAGCGGGGACGGCATGCGGCCCGCTACGCGGCGAGCAGCGTGATGCCGGAGAGCGCCTGCCGGCGGATCTTCACCACCGTCGACGGCGCCGAGGTCGAGATCTATCACGAGTGTATGAGCGGGGGGTGCGCCGCCTTCTGTGAGTTCCACCACACCCGCGCCGGCGGCGCCCTGCAATCGGTCCGCCGGGACGGGACCCTGCTCCGGGAGCGGGCGTTCCTCGGGCGGCGGGACGTCGCCGTCGGGCTCGACCCCGCGCCTGCAGTCGGGATCGTCGGCGTCTTTCACGCCGACGGCTGCATCCGCCAGGAGATCAGGTGCATCGGCGGCCCGGCCTACTCGCTCACCGATATGATGTCCCTTGCCGAGGGCGTCTGCGGCGTCACCGTCCACCGAGAGGGGCCGGTGGTCGAAGGCGAGGTGGTCACCCGGGCGCTCGCCTACGTCGCCGTCGGGATTGACGACACCGATACTGCAAGCGAGGGAGCGACGTTCGCCCTCGCCCTTGCCCTCCTCCAGCACCTTGCAAAACTGGACGGCGTCATGCCGATAGGCCACCACGTGGCGATGCTCAATCCCCGGCTCGAAGGCTCGACCGCCGGGAACTCCTGCAGCTGCATAGAACTCGCGGTGGAGCCCGACCAGGTGCCGCGGATCGAGGATGCGGCCGTGCGATTCGTCGCCGATGAAGCGGCGTCCCCGGAATGGGGCATCGCTCTCCGGCAGGGGTTTCGGACGCCCGGGAGTCTCCTGGCCTACGGGCGGAGCGCGAGGGAGGAGGTCCTCACCCGGGAAGAAGCGGAGACGACCGCCCGGCAGTTCAATATCCACCTCCACGGTGGCCGGGGCGTCATCGGGGCGCTCGCGGCGGTCGCGCTCGTCGGGCTCCCGCACGAAGTCCTCCTCGACCCCCGGCGGGATGTCTCTGCAGGCTCTCCGGACGTTTAGCGGGAGTCACGACGGGTACGCACGAGGTTACCGTTGTGATTCAGGAGAGCCGAAGAAGGAAGGTTCCGGGCCAGGAGTCCCGGCTATTCCAGGGGGAGACGGTCGAGGGGCGCGTGGAGGCGTTGTGCCGGGAGGGGCAGAGCGGCCATCCGGAGAAGGGTTTGATCGTCGTCCGAGTCCGGGTTGCGGCGTGAGCGTGGTGTAACGGGACGTATGCACTCTCAGAGCAACGCTTGCGTCCGGCGAACCCCCCGCCCGTCCGGGAGTGCTGCGGTGTAGCCTGTATCGGCATTTTCGGATACTCTGCAAGGAATCCCCGTCCGAGAGAGCAGGGCAGTTGACTGAGAAGAAAAAAAGCCCCGGAGGGGCAGCAAATGTGCAGCTCGAGTTTAGTCGTACTCGCGCCAGGTCTTCCCGCAGGCAGTGCAGCGGAAGAACCTGACTTCGCTCTCATCTGCCGCCCGCAGCTGGCGCAGCCACCAGTATGCCGTCATGCAGCCGCACTCAGGGCACTTGACGGTCGCAGTCGGAAGGGTCGCGACATCGTCCTCTGCATCGACGATGGTGATCTCCTTTTCAACGCGTTTATCGGTCTTTTTCAAATTATCGAGATCGTCGATCTCTCTGATATAGCCGCACTTTTTGCATTTCAACTGACCACCGGACGATATCATCAGGCCTTTGCACCGAGGACAAAACATCATTATAATAAATTGGGTGCCGATCAAAATTAACCCTTGGTCGGCCGGGACTGCACGACTGGAGAGGCCCGGCCGGATCTGGCGCACGAATGATTTAATGTCGGGTACGCCGAAGGATAGATGAATGAAGGATTACCTGGTGCTGATCTCCTGCATCTGCTTTCTCATTTTCCTTATCCCCGGCCGGTTCAGGAAGTACTTTGCCATCGGCGGATGGGCAAGCATCGTCGGATACCTCTTCCTCGAACTCCCCTACTACTTCTCCATCAATAACTTCATGTATCCGACGATAGCCGTCCTCGCCGTACCTTTCCTCTATATCACCGCAAAATACCTGCTCCGTGCAGACCCCCGGGTAATGCAACTATCGACCATAGCCGCCGTAGCGTTCCTGATCTACGCCCCTTTCGGCTACATCCCGGCACTCGGGGACTGGCTGATCGCGGCAGTCACCGAACAGACATCCATGATACTCGCGGCATTCGGGCATCCCGTGACTTTTGAGGCCTGGAACATGATGGAGCGCAACGGGTTCCGGACCGAGATCATTCTCGCCTGCACCGGAATCCAGAGCATCGCCATCATGCTCGGGGTTGCCTGGGGCGTGCGGTCGACACTGAAGCAGAAGATCGCCGGGTTTCTCCTGGTCTTTCCGACGATCTATCTCTTAAATATCGCACGAAACGTCTTCGTGATCACGGCTTACTCCGAGCAATGGTTCCCATACCTCCCCATGGTTGCAGGTAACGGTGAGTTCGGATACGAGAGTTTTTTCTGGGCGCATAATGTCATGGCCGAACTGGGAGCACTCATATTCCTTGTGGTCCTCGCCTATGCCCTCTTCAGGCTCCTCCCCGAACTCGGCAGCCTCGCCGACAGCCTCTACCGGCTCTACAGGGGTGAGGTCGAGAAGATCATCCGGCCAAAGCCGAAGAGATCCTGACCGGGTTTATCTCCCGGGATCGTCCTTTCTGATACAGGGCTGTCCCGGATGAATATCTCTCGGGGCGTGTTGCCGGGAGGTTGTCCCCAAAAGATCCCCGGACCCCTGGTACACCCTGGTCGGAGCACTGCTCCAACATTTCTACCATCTGGAACCAGATCCCGGAAAAGGATAGTGAAAAGGCTTTCCATTGGTGTCGTACCTTCGATGCTCCTGCCCTTCGGCCAATCGCATATCGCCACACACTGCCCCTGCCCCCCGTGTGTGGGGTGAGACGTTCCGGTCCGAGCAAACCGTCGCGTCCTTCGGACAGTCGTTCCCCCAATGGGGAGGCGATGCCCTTATGAGACATCGCTGGAGAAGACCGGAGGTCTTAGACTGGCGACGTTCCGATAGGAAGGTGTTTGAGCACCGGAAGGGGGGAGGAACGGAACTCGAGCACCTTTAGGTCTGCTGGCCATTGCGGCCCGTTGCAGGGAGGCATGCCGGGGAAAGGAGCCGATCACGGGGACAGGCCGGGTCCGGCCCCGGGGGGAGGGAATGACCTGTATAGAGCTTCAACAAAGCCTAAATTGAGAGCGAGGTCGTCCCAAAAGGGTCTGCAAACCTCTGTTGCACCTCACCTGGAACATCTCTGTACAAGGTTTCTGCCACTTAGGCCGTAACAGAGGTTAGAATGGGGAACCGACTTTTACCCGGGTATCGTCACGCGAGTGAGGGACCGGGAGGTGCACCCGGCGGATAGTGCGATGGGCCGGAGCTTGAGAAGAATGAAGTTCTTCGAGGGGGCCCCCTCCCGGCAAAAGGGTTTTTGGACAACCTCAGCAAAAGGACCGGCACCCCTTCAGGAGTAGCGCCGGTAGAGGTAGAAGATCCGCTGAACCGCAGAGAGGTTCGTACAGACCGCAATGAGGATCACCGCAACCCAGATGAACCCGGTCACGCCGCCAAGCCCCAGCACGAGGATCGTCTCGGGTCTTCCGAAGAAACCGACCCCCTCGAGCGGGTCCTCGATCTTCCCGGCGATCCTCTCGCTGTAGCCGATCTCCGCATACGTGACCGGTTTGATGAAGGTATTGATCAGGGACCCGGCGAGCGCCAGCCCCACGACACCGAAATCGGCGACCGGCGGGACGTTTATGAGGTGGCTGACGATGGGGATGCCGGAAAACCCGACGCCGAGGATGATCGCCGCATCGACGTATTTGTCGGCGACCCAGTCGAAGACGGCCCCGAACTTACTCTCCGTATGGTTCTTCCTGGCGACGTTCCCGTCAACCAGGTCGAGGATTGCCGAGACGACCAGCAGCAGGCTGCCCGCAAAAAAGTACCGCTGGGTAAATGCGAGCGCGCACGAAAAACCGAAGAGGACGGAGAGCACCGATACCTGATTCGGCGTCACGCCCAGGTGGATAAAAAACGACGCTATTGGCTCCGTGTATTTGATGAATTTCGGCCGTAGAGAGGTTATATTCATCGCATAACTTATCAGCCCGTAAGGGGTTTAACCTTTGCTCTGCCGGCCATGCGATCGGGTCCGGGTCCCTTGCCGGGACCGGGCCGTTTTTACCGGTCGGGGCAAATCCGCCCACCCGATGCCGCAGAGCCGACAAAACGGCGCAACCGTATACGTTCGAGAATCACCAGATTCATAAACGCTCCCGCCAGATAGATCACAAGGAAGTCCAATGGTAGATCACGACAGGCCGCACGTCCTCATGATGTCCGAGATCACCGTCGACGGGAAACTTACCCTGAAGCGCGGGGCTTCAAGCAAGATCCTCATGAAGTACATGGCCCCCGAGACCGAGATTCTCCTTCACCGGACCCGGGCGGAATGCGATGCCATCATGGTCGGGGCAAACACGATCCGGATCGACAACTCCTTCCTGACGGTCCGGCTGGTCGAGGGGAAAAGCCCGCTCCGGGTCATCCCGAGCAGCCGGGCGGATATCCCGCCGGATGCAAACGTGCTCGGGCCGGACGCCCGGACGGTCATCGCCGTCGCCGCGACCGCACCGCCGGAGAGGGTCGCCCGGCTCCGGGCAAGCGGCGTCGATGTTGTCGTGGCGGGAGTGGAAAAGGTCGACCTTCCGGAACTGCTGCAGGTCCTCAAACGCGACTACGGCGTCCGCCGGATGATGATCGAGGGCGGGCCGACGCTGAACTGGTCCATGTTGAACCACCACCTCGTCGACGAGATCCGCCTGATCCACCTGCCGTTCATTGTCGGCGGTGCCGATACCCCGTCGCTCGTCGGCGGCATGCATATCGAGACCGAAGAAGAGATGTTCCGGCTCTCCCTGAAACGTCACTTCATGTGCGGGAGCAACCTGGTCACCGAGTGGGACGTGCTCTACAGGGCCTGAACGGCCCCCGAATTTTAGACCATCACGTACGGGTCCGCTTTCATGTACTCCCGACAGACCGTCGTCGCGTAGTGACCGGGAGGGAGCGTAAACCGGAGCCGGACGTCCGTCCCGGATACGTCCGCCTGCACGTCGGCAAAGAGCGCTATCGGCCGGAGGACACCGGAGAACGCGGCCCCGACAAATCGGGAGGCGCGCGCAAAGTCCCCGGCGTCGATGCCGTGCTTCCGCATCAACTCCTGCAGGATCTCATCCATCGGCCCACGCGGCGCCACCGGTTCCGAGCCCGGGATGAAGAGAGCGATCCGGCACCGGCCGCGGCGGATCTGCAGAAGGGCCGCCTGCCGGTTCCGCGCGGAAACGATGTCCTCGCGGCCGTTCGAAAAGAGCAGGCGGTCGCCGACCTCTGGTTCGGAGAGGGGGAGGCCGGCTTCGAGGCGGGATGAGAGCGCGCAGTTGAAGAGGTAGGACTGAAACGCACTTACGAGGAGCGAGAGGAGCTTCGGGGGGAGCGCCCGGAGCGCACCGGCATAGTCACCGGGGTTCGCGACGAGGTGATTTGCCATCGCCCGCTCGTAGGTCATCCAGACAGGAAGTTCTGCAAGCGCCGACCGCGCATTCCGCGTCCCGGCAAAATGCGTCCGGGCCAGTTGCGCCTCTTCCGATTCCCGGGGGTATGCCCGGCCGACGTATGCGACCACGGCATCCTCATAATCTCCTTTGAGGATGCTCTCGCCGACGATATGGGTGACCGGCCGGGTGACGCCGAACCGCTGCAGCCCGTAGTAATTCGGTATCCCGGCGGATACGGCCGCCGTCGCAGCTTCCACCCGCACCGACAGGTCATCCGGTATACAGTCCCGGATGATTATATCGAACCGGTTCCCCGCGAGGCCTCCGAGAGTGAGGGAGTGCTGCGACCGCCCGACGACCTCAAGCGTGAGGTCCGCGAGATGCACTCGTTCGACGTCTTCGGGTGCGACATTGTAGATCGAGAGAAACTGGGTTGTCACCGCGTTCTTATCCTTTGTTCCCGCCCAGGCGATCCGCCGGTGGCTGATGCCAAGCCGCTTTGCAATCTCCTTAACCGCGTGCTGGAGTTCCCAGTTCGTCTTGGTGAGCCGGCAGATGAGGTACGGCCCGTCGGGGTCGCTGATCGGGAGCGGCAGTTCCTCGACGGCGAAGTCTTCCGGGCGTGAACGGAGCCGGCCGCCGATGCCGGGGGTGGCGGACGCGTAGTAGCGCATCCCGAGTTCCTCTTCGAGGGGATAGGGCGAGGGCATCATAGCAGGGAGAGATCGCCGGTGATCCGGTCGAGGTCTTCGGAACGGGCGGGCCCGAGACCGAGCGCCGTCACGGTCCCCGGCGGGATCTCGGTCAACCCGGCGTCCTGGATGATCGACGCGGGAATTCCCGCGCGCTCTGCAATCGTCTTGAGTTCAAAGAGTTGCCTCTCAGCCGGCACCTTCAGCACCACCTTCTTCTGTCCTTCGTCAAGCCAGGCTTTTCTCGCGATCTTATCGGCCTTCTCGTAGGCCCCGACGGCGGCGTGGGCGATCTGTGCGCACTTCTTGCCGCAGCTCATCTTGATGTCGGCGCGCACGATAAGGCACTGTTTCCACTTAAACTCCCGGATATCAGGCATTTCGTATTAGTTAGGGTGCGATCCGTCAAATACGCATCTATGGGTCGGCGCGACGCGTCATTTATGCCGCCCTGGCGCCACTATACTCTGTAAAGGGTTGCCTGCCGCCCCCTCGAATCGGCGGCAGGCTTCGAAACTCACGTCTGCGAGGCATGGTAGTCTGATCTGGGATGTTGTTGTTGTGGGCGCAGGCCCCGCCGGGAGTGCCGCGGCGCAGGCTTGCGCAGAGGAGGGGCTTACGACGCTCTGCATCGAGGAGCACGGGACGATCGGCTACCCGGTGCAGTGCGCGGGACTGCTCTCCGCGTCCGCGTTTGCCGGATGCGGCGTCTCGAAGCAGTCGGTCTTAAACGAGGTGAGCGGCGCCCGGATGATATCCGGCCTCGGGGGGGAACTCCTCTTCGACGCCCGGGCAACAAAGGCCTACGTCGTGGACCGGTGCCTCCTCGACCGGGAGATGGCCGGGAGAGCGGCAAATGCCGGAGCGGAGTTCCGCCTCAAGACCAGCGTATCGGACGTCAGAGGCACATCGCTCCAGGTTCGCGGAGTCCGCGGGCATGAGGAGGTAGCGTTCCGTCTCCTGATCGCCGCCGACGGGCCGCGGAGTTCCGTCGCCCGGATGCTCGGGCTCCGGCGAGCGGGGGTCTACCTCGCCGGAGTGCAGGCGGAGGTGCCCCATACGATGGACCCGCGCTACGTCGAAGTGCACCCCAACGCCTCGCCGGATTTCTTCGGGTGGGTGATCCCGGTCTCGGGGACCCGGGCCCGGGTCGGGCTCTGCGCACGGGAGCACGCAAAGGACCATTTCGACCGGTTCATCGCCCGCTACGGGGGAAACTCGCTTCACCAGGTCAGCGGGGTCATCCCGCTCGGGGTTATGCCGCAGACCTACGGCCACCGGACGCTCGTTGTCGGCGATGCGGCAGGGTTTGCCAAACCCACGTCGGGGGGCGGGGTCTACACCGGCGTCCGGTCGGCAAGACACGCCGCCGCGGTCGCAGCGGCGTGCATCGCGCGCGGGACGTTCGACGACGGAAGCCTTCGGGACTACGAGCGGCGCTGGAAGGACGATTTCGGGAAAGAACTCGATATCGGTATGAAAGCGCTTCATATGCGGCAGAGACTGACGCCCGAAGAGATCGACCGGCTTCTCCTGGCCTTTAACGACCCGGACATAATCGAGACGATCATCGAGCACGGCGACATGGACCGGCCGGGCACCCTGATCCGGAGGCTCGCCCTGAAACCCGCGCTGGTCAGGGCAATGGGCATACTTTTCGCATCGGGAATGCGTCAAATTCTTACAGGCTGATATCCCCGTCACGCTTAGTAATACCTTTATACCTAAATGTAATACATAGGTTTGGTGTGCTGATGCATATACCTGATGCGTTTATACCGATGGGACAGGCCCTGGTCTACTGGGTCATTGCCCTTATCTTCATCGCCCTCGCCCTCCGATGGGCACGGCGTTCGATGGGAGAGGAGAAGATACCGCTGGTCGCCGTTCTCGCTGCCGGTATCTTCGCCATTCAGGCGTTGAATATCCCCATTCCCTGGGGAACGAGCGGCCACATGGTCGGTGCGGCTCTCGCGGCAATCGTCCTCGGGTCGCCGTATGCCGGAGTCTTCGTCCTGACGCTGGTCCTCCTTGTGCAGGGTATCATCTTCGGCGACGGCGGCATCACCGTCATGGGCGCCAACATCATCAACATGGGTGTCGTCGGCGGATTCGTCGGTTACTACGGCTACAACGGCATCGTGAAGGTGATAAACAACCCGTATGCCGCTGCATTCATTGCCGGCTGGGCATCGCTTTTCATCTCCGCGATCCTCTGTGCGGTTGAACTCGCAGTCGCCGGTACGTTCCCGCTTGCCCTCGGCCTCACCTTCATGGGAGGATACCATGCGGTCATCGGTCTCATCGAGGGAGGTATCACCGCGGTCGCCCTCTACCTGATAGCCTCGGCACGGCCGGATATCCTCGAGCACCCCACGGTGGTGAGCGCGTAATGGAGACGAAGCAGTTCTTCATCATCGGTGTGGCAATTGCCCTCGTGATCGCCGTTGCCGCGCCGTTCCTTGCGTCCGGAAGCCCCGACGGGCTTGAAAGCGCATTCTTCAGCATCTACGAAGCAAAGCCCTTCCTGGGGAGCGAACTCGACGAAGAGGCCGCCGGTGCCGCAGAGGAGCAGGCAATCTCCCTGACCGGAAACGACTTCTCATACGAGGCGCTCATGCCCGATTACAGCATCCCTGGCTTCGATAAAGCCGGGGAAGTGCTTGCGGTTGTGATCGGCACGCTCCTTATTCTCGTCCTGGGACTCGCCGCTGCGAAGATCTCTGCACGGCCCGATAACTAAATACCTGAAAAAACCCCACTTTTTGCTATCATGCACCTGCTCGAGACCCGTGATCTCACCCACATCTATCGCGGCAACGTCCATGCGCTCGAGGGCGTGAACTTCACTGCAGCGCGAAAATCACGCATCGCCGTTATCGGGCCGAACGGAGCAGGAAAAAGCACCCTGTTCAAGCACTTCAACGGCATTCTCAAACCCACGTCCGGCGAGGTGCTGGTCAGGGGCGAACCTATCACGAAGGAGAACCTCCGCGAGGTGCGTAAGTTCGTCGGGATCGTCTTCCAGAACCCCGACGACCAGATATTCTCCCCCACCGTGGAGCAGGACGTCGCATTCGGCCCGACGAACCTCGGCCTCGACGAGGAGACGGTCGCCCACCGTGTTGAGGAGGGGCTCCGCCTCCTCGGGATCGAAGACCTGCGCGAACGCGTGCCGCACCACCTCTCGGGCGGCGAAAAGAAACGGGTCGCCATCGCAGGCATCCTCGCGATGGAGCCGCAGGTGCTGGTCCTCGACGAGCCGACCGCGGGACTCGACCCCCGGGGTGTCGCCGACCTCGTGGCGTTCGTCAACCGGCTGCCCGAGGAGTACGGCATGACGGTGATCTTCTCGACCCACCACCTCGACCTCGTGGCGGAGATGGCGGACTATATCTACGTGATGGACCAGGGGAGAATCGTGGCCTCTGGGACGGTCGAGGAGGTCTTCGCCCGGCCTGAGTTGCTTGCCCGGACCCGGCTCGACGTGCCGCCCATACCGAAACTGATCCGGTCGCTTCAGGAGAGCGGCGTCGCCATCGATACGGCCTACACCTATGAGGATGCGAAGAAATCGTTTCTTGACGCCTACGCGAGACGAGAATGATTGACGACCTTTACTCCATCGAGAAATCCGCTTACGGAAAGAGCGTCGTCCACCGGCTGGACGCAAGGATAAAACTCCTCATCGCCCTCGCCGCCATCGTGGCTGTCGTCGCCCTGCCGTACTCGACGAAGGTCTACAAACTTGGTGCCGTCCTCTTTGCACTCTTCATCGTCCTCTGGGCCGCCTCCCGCCTTCCGCCGACGGTCTATCTCCGGCGGCTTCTGTTCATCCTGCCGTTCGGGATCTTCCTGATCATGTTTCAGGTATTCGTTAAAAACCCCTATTACGATGTCTATCACACGATCGCGACCCTGCCGTTCGGGATTGAGGTCTACGCAGAATCGGTGCAGTTTGCGTCGATCCTCCTTGTGAAGTTCCTCGTCAGCATATCGTTCATCATCCTGCTCTCATCGACGACGAGGATGCAGGACATGATTGAGGCGGCGGGGAGGCTCGGCCTTCCCAGAGAATTTACCCTCACGCTCGGGATGATGGTCCGCTATATCTTCGTCTTCGCCGATATCTTCGGCAAGATACGAACCGCGATGGAGACCCGGTGTTTCGATCCCTTCGATCACAACCTCTCCTACCGTTACAGGCTCCGCCAGCTCGGGTATACGGTCGGGACGATCTTCATCAGGTCCTACGAACAGGGAGAACGCACCTACACGAGCATGCTCTGTCGGGGGTACGGGGCGGACGCCGGCCTCTACATCCGGAAAAAATCCCTCCGTCCCGGAGAACTCGTCTTCTTTGTCGCGACGCTTGCTTTCATCGTGCTCTCGACGATCTTTGTCTACCTCCAGCCGTGAGACTCCGGTGTACAAAAAAAAATCGGATCGTTCATATTACCCGGCGGTGCATATAGGGTATGTATGCCCGCAAAGAGCGAATTCGGCAGAGGATTTATCGTCAACCTGATGCTGCTTTCACGGCATTTCGGTCTGCCCCCCGAGCGAGCCTTCTTCGGCGCCGCCGACCACCTCAGCGACCTTACGGTGCCGGAACAGTTCCGGGGAACCGAGATCGAGGAACTCGTCGAACGCCTCAAAAAGGCGGTGATCTGGCATCAGCCGGGAACCCTGGATAAGGAAGATACAGCGGACGTACGGCGGCTCCTCAACAGGATAGCGGTCGCGGTCGATAGAGAACTCGGTATCAAGGACCCCGACACCGGGAAGTACGACTGATGGAGGGCCGGTCTTCCCCGTCCTCTCTAGGCCGTATCCGGGGATGAATCAGGAGGGACCGGCCGTGATATTCGGCCCCTCCCGGAGCGCACGTACAGAGGTCGTACTTAGCCGGAGAACAGCAGGGCGGGCTTAAAAGAAGAAATTTTCCAGACCCACACAGTATAAGTGGTTATAAAACCAATATATACTGTGAGTTTTGCTGTGATTCTGGACGCCGCCTGTTTTGCGGAGGTCATAGATGACTGATACCTACGATGCTTCTCATATCAAGGTACTGGAAGGTCTGAAGCCGGTGCGGGAACGTCCTGCCATGTACATCGGCAGCACGGATACCCGGGGGCTGCACCACCTGGTCTACGAAGTTGTGGACAACGCCGTAGACGAGGCTCTCGCCGGGTTCTGTGACCTGATACTGGTTATCATTAACCGGGACGGCTCGATAACGATCGACGACAACGGGCGAGGTATCCCGGTTGACATCATGCCCCATTACGGCAAGAGCGCTCTTGAGATCGTCCTCACCGTGCTCCATGCCGGCGGAAAATTCGACAAGAATACCTACCAGGTATCCGGCGGTCTGCACGGCGTCGGTGTCTCGGTCGTCAATGCTCTTTCAACCTGGCTCGATGCGACAGTCTTCCGGGACAGCAGCGTCTATACGATGCAGTTCCGGCAAGGCCTGGTCGCGAAGCCGCTCGTGAGCCGCCCGGAGACCGAGCGCGAGATGGAGATACGGTATGAGGAGCGGTACGGCACCCAACCCGGGCAGCGGCTCGACTACGAGCGTCTCCAGGGGACCCGGATCACGTTCCTGCCCGACCGGTCGATATTCGAGACCGTCGAGTTCGATTACGACGTGCTGGACCACCGGCTCCGTGAACTTGCCTACTTAAACAGCGGCCTTACGATCGTCCTCCGGGACGAGCGCACCGGCGATTCGGCCGCCTACTGTTTCGAGGACGGCATCCGGCAGTTCGTCGCCCACATCGGTGAGGGAAAAGAGCGCCTCCACGACGATATCATCTACTTCCAGAAGAGCGACACCGAGAACATGGTCGAGGTTGAGGTGGCCCTGCAGTACAATAACTCCTACACGGAGACGATCTACACCTACGTCAACAGCGTGAATACCCGGGAAGGGGGCACCCACCTCGAGGGCTTCCGGAGCGCTCTCACCCGTGCGATCAACAACGCCGCGCACCGTAACAACCTCCTCAAGAACAACGATGCCCAGGTCAAGGGTGAAGATGTCCGGGAAGGGCTCGCCTGCGTCATCAGCACCCGGGTGGCGAACCCGCAATTCGAGGGGCAGACCAAGATGCGCCTCGGGAACAGCAACGTCCGGGGCATTGTCGACTCGCTTGTCTACTCCTCGCTCACCGAGTACTTCGAGGAGCACCCGGGAACTCTCAAGGTGGTCGTGGATAAGGCAATGACGGCTGCCCGGGCCCGGGAGGCCGCCCGGACCGCACGTGAGCTCGCACGGCGGAAGAGTACGCTCGAGTCGGCCGGCCTTCCCGGAAAACTCGCCGACTGCCAGGAGCGGGACCCGGCGAAGAGCGAACTCTACATCGTGGAAGGAGATTCTGCAGGCGGTTCCGCAAAGCAGGGCCGGGACCGGAAGTTCCAGGCGATCCTCCCCCTGCGAGGAAAGATCCTGAACGTCGAGAAGGCGTCGGAGCACAAGATCCTGAAAAACGCCGAGATCCAGGCGCTGATATCGGCTATCGGTACCGGAGTAGGGGACAATTTCGACGTGGAGCGGGCCCGCTATCACCATGTCATCCTGATGACCGATGCGGATGTCGACGGTGCACACATCCGGACGCTCCTCCTCACGTTCTTCTACCGCTATATGATGGAGATCATCAAGAACGGATACGTCTACATTGCCCAGCCGCCGCTCTACCGGATCGCCAGAGGCAAACAGGCGCAGTACGCCTATCGCGAGGAGGAACTGCGGGAGATCGTATCCGCGCTGGGCGAGAAGAGCATCACCATCCAGCGCTACAAGGGTCTTGGTGAGATGAACGCGGAGCAGCTCTGGAGCACCACGATGGACCCGGAAAATCGGATCCTCAAACAGGTGAAGATCGAGGATGCCGCCTACGCGAACGAGATATTTGAGAAACTGATGGGAGAGAACGTTGATGCCCGGAAGGACTTCATCCGCCGGCATGCAAAGGAGGTGAACAACCTTGACATCTAAGCGGGTCGTTCCGGTTAATATCGAGAACGAGATGAAATCATGCTACATCGACTACGCGATGAGCGTGATCATCGGCCGCGCCATCCCCGATGCGAGAGACGGTTTGAAACCGGTTCACCGCCGCACCCTCTACGCCATGTGGGAGATGGGCAACACGAGCGACAAGCCCTACAAGAAGAGCGCCCGTGTTGTCGGAGACGTGATGGGTAAGTACCATCCCCACGGCGATGCGGCCATCTACGATACGCTCGTGAAGATGGCTCAGCCGTTCTCCTACCGCTATACGCTGGTCGACGGTCAGGGGAACTTCGGCTCAATCGACGGGGACTCCGCTGCCGCCATGCGGTACACGGAGGCGCGGCTCACAAAGGTCTCGGAGGAACTCCTCGCCGATATCGACAAAAAAACCGTCGATTTCGTTCCGAACTTCGACGAGTCGCTCCAGGAGCCCAATGTCCTCCCGGCACGGGTTCCGAACCTCCTCGTCAACGGTTCAAGCGGGATTGCGGTCGGCATGGCGACGAACATGCCGCCCCACAACCTCCGGGAGGTCTGTGAGGCAACCTGCCGCGTCATCGATGAACCCGGCGTATCCACGGAGGAACTGATGCAGATCATGCCCGGTCCGGATTTCCCGACCGGCGGGGTGATCATGGGCACCGAAGGAGTCCGTGACGCCTACCTTACCGGGCGCGGGAAGTGTGTGGTCCGGGGCGTTGCGGAGATCGTGGAAGAGGGCCGGACCCAGCAGATCATCATCACCGAGATCCCCTTCCAGGTGAACAAGGCGCGACTGATCGAGAATATCGCCGGCCACGTCCGCGAGAAGAGGGTCGAGGGGATCGCCGACATCCGCGATGAGTCGGACCGCGACGGCATGCGGGTCGTGATCGACCTCAAACGGGGTGCCGCACCCCAGGTGGTGCTGAACTTCCTCTACAAGCACACGGCCCTTGAGTCCGTCTTCGGGATCATCAACCTCGCGATCGTCGACCGTCAGCCCCGCGTCCTGAACCTCAAGGAACTCGTCCACGAGTTCCTCAAGCACCGGGTGAACGTGGTCAGGCGCCGGAGCGAGTTCGATCTCGCGAAGGCGGAGGAACGGCGGCATGTCCTCAACGGCCTCCTTGTTGCGCTCGACAACATCGACGCCGTCATCGCAACCATCCGGGCTTCCGCGACGACCGAGGAGGCTCAGACGGCGCTGATAACGAAGTTTGCCCTGGACGAGGTGCAGGCGGACGCCATCTTAAAGATGCAACTCCGGCGGCTTGCGGCACTCGAACACCAGAAGATCCTGGACGAGCGCGACGCCCTCGGGAAAGAAGTGGAGCGGCTGAGCGATCTTCTCGGAAGTGAGGCGAATATCCTCGCCGAGATCAGAAAGGAACTCGTTGATATCAGCGCCCGTTACGGCGATCCCCGGAGGACCGAGATCGGGCACGCGACCGAGACGATCGAGAAGGACGACCTCATCGAGGATAAACCGGTGCTGGTCTCGCTCACCTCTTCGAACTATATCAAGCGGATCGACCTCGACACCTACCGGAACCAGCGGCGCGGGGGTCGCGGCATCATCGGCATGGCCACCAAGGACGATGACGGCGTCGAGAACGTCTTCGTTGCGAGCATGCTTGAGACGCTCCTCTGCTTCACCGACAGGGGAAGGGTCTACTGGCTGAAGGTCTACGACCTCCCGGAGGGGCAGCGGACGGGCAAGGGCAAGGCCCTCGTCAATCTCCTCTCCCTTGACGGGGAGGAGCGGGTGACCGCGGTGATCCCGGTCAGGGAGTTCCGTCCTGACCGCTACCTCTTCTTTGCGACGAGAAGGGGAACGGTTGCGAAGATGGCGCTCGACGAGTTCTCGCGGCCGCGGCAGACCGGGATCAACGCCATCAACCTCCGCGACGGCGATGCCCTGGTCGACGTGAAGGCGACCGACGGGGGCCAGGAACTGCTCCTGACGACGAAGTTCGGGCAGAGCCTCCGGTTCCACGAGGAGACCGTCCGCCCGGTCCGCCGGAACGCGATGGGGGTGCGGGGGATCAACCTCCGCAACGGCGATGCCCTGCAGGCGATCTCCGTCGTCGAGGGGGACCACCTCCTCACCATCACGGAGCAGGGCTTCGGGAAGCGGACGGATTTCGATGAGTTCCGCGGGCACGGCAGGGGCACGATGGGCGTGCGGAACATCGTCGTCGATGCCCGGGGCGGCGGTGTCGTCGGGTCGATGGCGGTCTCCGACGACGACGAGATCATCGTGATGAGCGCGTCCGGCATCGTGATCCGGACGAAGGTCTCGGAGATCTCGGTCCAGAAACGGGGCACCCGCGGTGTCCGGATCATGAAACTTGACGACGGCGACCGCGTCATCGGGTTTGCGATCCTCAACGCCGAAGACCGGGAAGCGGCGTAGCCGGCTTCTCCCCTCTTTTTTCACGTTCGCCCTGTTTGCACCTCCCGCATCGAATTCTGTCTTTTGCGATCACTCCGGAAGCGCAGGGACCGGACGATGATCCTCTGCGACCGCCTGACCAGGGTCTACCCTTGAGGTGTCCACGCGGGCGAGGTCTTCGGGCCCCTCAGCCCGAACGGCGTCGGCAAAACACCACCATCCTGATGCTCGTCGGGCTCATCCAGCCGACCTCGAGCGCGTGCTCCATCGACGGGACCGAGGTCGCCGCCCACCCGATCGAGGTGAAGAAGATCGGCTACATGCCCGAAGACGTCGGGTTCTACGCCGACCGCACCGCCGAAGAGAACCTCGACTATGCAGCGAGGTTTTACGGGTTAAAGGAGAGAGAACGACGAACGCGGGTCGACGAACTCCTCGCCCTCGTCGGGCTGGACGGTGTCGGGACAAAGGTCGGTGGCTACTCGAAAGGGATGAAGCAGCGCCTCGGCATCGCCCGGGCGCTCATCAACGATCCCGCCGTCGTCATCCTCGACGAACCCACGGCAAACCTCGACCCCGGGGGAGTGCTCGATTACCACAGGATAGTTAAGGGTCTTGCCGACCGGGGAACGACCGTGCTCGTCTCCTCTCATATCCTCTCGGAGGTCGGCATCCTTGCACGCGGAAGACTCATCGCGTCCGGCGACCGGGAGATGCTGTCGCGCGCCGCAACGCAGGACCGGGTGGTGATCGACGTCGAGACCCTGACCCCGATGCCCCGGCTCACGAACCCGGAGGTCCTCTCCGCAGAGTATTCGCAGGACTCCTGCTCCGCCCGTATCGTCGCGAGAAAGGATATCAGCAGTCTCGTCGCAGAGACCCTGTATGCCGAAGGCGTCCTTCCCCGGCGGCTCGCGATCGAGAAGCCCGACATGGAGGAGATCCTGCTCTCGTATTACACGGAGGAGACCGCATGACGCGGGCGGCTTTGCACATCATCGGGGGCAAGGAGTTCTCCGACCATCTCCGGAGCAGGCGGTTCCACCTGCTCTTCGCGATCCTGGTCGTCATCGCCGCCGTCGGCATGATCACCGGGGCGACCCAGTACTCCAGAGACCTCTCCGATTACAACGCGGTCCAGGTGCTTGCCCAGAACGAAGACGACCCGACGCTCGCCGGCAACCTTGACGGTTGAAACCCTCCATCCTCTCGGCGTACTCCCAGATGGGGGTGCTGATGGCCGGTATCGGGGTGGTGCTCGGGATCGCGATGGGGGTCGATCTGGTGACCCGGGAGAAAGAGAGCAAGTCTTTGAAAAGCCTGCTCGCCTATCCAGTATTCCGGGACGAGATGATCAACGGAAAAGCCCCGGGGGCGTCGGCGCACTCGCGATGGGGGCCGTTCTGGTCGTCTCCCTTGCGATCATGACCCTGTTCGGTATCATCCCGAATTTTGACGAGTTCATCCGCATCCTGATCTTCGGGGTGATTTCGTTCCTCCTCGTCTTCACGTTCTTTTCCCTCGCTCTCCTGATGTCGACGGTCACGAAGGACAGCGGAAGCGCTCTCCTGTACTCCCTGATCGTGATGATCGTCCTCTCTTCGTTCATCCCGATCTTTGCTTACGGCCCGGCCTACTCGGCTGTCTTCGGCGACCCCCCGACCCCGCCGGGCATGTCCACCTACTCCTACCAGCAGAGTTCTTCGGCCTACTCGGTGACATCGGTCGCGGTTGCATACAGGTCCGACGATCCCGTAGACCCGGAAGAACTCGCGGAGTACGAGCGGGCGTCGAGAGCGTATACGGAGCAGAAACGGATGATCACCGATCTCGTCACGCTCGTCTCTCCGACCGGCAACTACCAGACGGTTCTCGGCGCCGCATCACAGCCTGCAGGGGATAATGCACCGGGCCTTTCGAGCCTCCTCGGCGCCCTCACCTGCAACATCATCGCCCTGCTTGCGATGCTGCTAGCCTTTTTCGGTCTGGCATGGGCCCGGTTCATGCGAGAAGATATCCGGTGACGGGGTCCGCTGCCTGATCCTATTTATCCTTCCGCGGGTTTTATCCGGATAGGGGACAACAGGACATTTCGACGAGGTATCCGTAATGTTTTTTCATACGACGATTCAGGTAGATACGCACGGTGAGGGAGATGTCGTCAACCTCACACCCCATATCGAGCAGGCGGTCGCCGGGAGCGGCGTGCGGGAGGGGCTGGTGAACATCTTTGCCACCGGCTCGACCGCCGCCGTCACCACCATCGAGTATGAGCCCGGCGTGCTCGCCGATCTTTCCCGGGCGCTCTCGGTCCTCGCCCCAGCCGATATCGCCTACGCGCACGATGCGGCATGGGGCGACGGCAACGGGCGGTCCCATGTCCGGGCGGCGATTGTCGGACCGTCGCTCTCCGTTCCGGTTATCGATGGCAGGCTCGCGTGCGGCACCTGGCAGCAGCTCGTTCTCTTAGAACTCGATGTGCGGGAAAACCGTCGGAGAACGGTCCACGTCACCGTCCTCGGCTGAACATGGGAAATAAGGAGGACTCAGGGCGCCGTGCAACGAGCAAGAGGTGATACGGTGCAGATAGGCGCCGTAAAATATCACTCTGCTCGGATGTTGCCGGAATCGTTCAAGAATAAGCGGCTCAGTCGAGAGGTACCGTTTCCAGCTGCGATACCAGTTCCCAGATGCGGGTCCGTGCGTGGACCGGCATGTTCGGGTCGTTGCTGATCTCATCGATCATAGAGATTGCGGTTGCGGCGCGCAGACCAATCGTCCGGGATTCGTCCTGGAGAACCGCCTTCGTCTCATCTGCGACGCGCCGGATATTGCGTGGGATGGTGGAATCCTCGCTGATATTCTGCAGCATCTGGATACAGAGCCGTATTGTTTCGTCTGGACTTGCCATTGCATTTACCCCTCTATTATTAATGGCATCCAGACATATATAAGTTCATTAAGGGTGTTCGACGAAATGGCGGCTGATAAGGCTGACGAAGTCATGGCTGAGTATCTCCTGAAGGGCGGAAAGATGCTCGCGAAATCCTGTAAAGTCTGCGGGTATCCCCTGTTCGAGTACAAGGGAAAGACACAGTGCGTCATCTGCCCGCTCACGACATCCGAAACCTCTCTTTCTGCACCGGCCTCCCCCGAGCCGACGCAATCACCGTCGCCTGCACCGGCTGTCCCGACACCTCAAAATCAGGTTGCCGCGGAGATCGAGCAGACGATCATCCGCCTCTGTGAGCGCATCCAAAACGAGCAGAGAGCCGATGAGTGCCTGGCCCTGATGACAGCGGTCGAGAAGGGCGCAAAGGCGCTCAAGAGACTGGGTCAGCGATAAGGCCTGCGGGCAAGGTCCCATATGCCGTGTGCGGTCTTTTCCCCGATCCCGTGCACGGATGCCAGTTCTTCCGGCTCGGCATCGATGATTGCCTTGAGCGACCCGAAGTGTTCGAGCAGGAACCGCGCACTCTTAAGACCGATGTTCGGGAACGCAGCAAGTGCGTACTCCTGCTCTTCGCGGACCGACCGGTAGGACTTCTTCGGATGCACTTTGTGTTCTCCCCGCTCGCTCCTCTCCCGCTGTGCGAGGACGTAGAGCACCTCGGCGGTGTCGTCGGCATCCTTCGTGCGCAGCAGCGCGACCCCCATATCGACCGTGATGGCGGCAAGCGTGCCGCGGACGGCGTTCGGGTGGATGTTCCGCACCGCATACAGGTCGTCTTCCCCCTCGATGATCAGGACGGGACGCGGCACCGCCTCGGCCATGGCCCGGATCTGCCCGAAGAGATCCCGTTCGACAAGGGTGTTCATGAAGTCCTGCACGGTCTTGCGCTCGACGAGGATACGGTCGCCGATGGCGTAGTCGCCGGATTCGAGACGCTCGATCGTTATCGACGCCCCGAGTTCGTGCAGGCGGCTGGCGACCCTCGATGCCGTCTCCCGGTCGTCGACGGTGATCGCCGGCCCTGCGGGAGCAAACTCCAGGATATTCACCTGTCTGGTAGCAGCCGGGACGGCCGGTGCGGGTGCGGGCGCCGTGCTCATGCTCCGGATCCCCGTCACCATGGCCCGCTCCCGGGTCTGGCTCACGTACCGAAACGCCTCGTCCGACGTGCCTTTCGTCACCAGAACGACGATTGTCCCGCTGCCGCTTCGTCCGGTCCGCCCCTTCCGCTGAATGCTCCGGATCTCCGAAGGGACGGCTTCGTAAAAGATCACCATGTCCGTCGAGGGGACGTCGAGCCCCTCCTCGCCCACCGAAGTCGCGATCAGGCACTTGAACGCACCCTCCCTGAACCGGGCGAGACTCGCGATCTGCTCCTTCTGTGAGAGGCCCCGTTCCGCATCCCGGGAGGCCTGGCCGACGAACCGTTCGCAGGCAATCCCGTCCGCGGAGAGGGCGTCGACAAGCGTCTGGACCGTGTCGCGGTAGGTGGCAAAGACGATGATCCGGCTGTCCGGGTGCGCCGCAAGTTGCGCCCGCACCAGCTCGCGGACGATGCCGACCTTGGGATGGAGTTCCTCCTTCCAGCCGCCGGCGACCTCGACGAGGTGCCGGTAAGCGGGGTCGCCGACGAGCCGCCTGCTCGCCTTGCTCCCGGAACTCGAAGCCCCTTCCGAACCGAGCCGGGCGAGGTAGAGTTTGAGCGCCTCGCTCCCTTGAGTTTCAGTAAGCGATATGGCGTGGCGGAGTTTCATGCACTCGGCGTGCAGGGACGCTGCGATGAACGCCGAAGGGTCGCGTGCCCGAATACGCTGCTGGATCTGGGCATTGAGGGCGTTGAGCGCCTTTATCGAGAGGTGGTCCGGTTTCGGGACCCGGAAGTGAAGGTTCTCGAGCCGGGTAAGGCGCGACTCCACGAGCCCCCGGAGGACGACCAGCGCCGCCTGCAGTTCTTCGGGCAGGTAGACGTCGACGTAGTGGATATCGCGCTCGTGGATGTAGGGACGGACGTCCTCGTCGGTCTCGACCCGTGTCTCGACCGCCCCGATATGGAGGTTGCTGCAGACCTCCTGCACCTTCGCCGGGTCGCCGCCGGGAGAGGCGGTCATCGCGAGCAACAGGGGATCCCTCGCCGTGGTGCAGTAATGGTCGGCGAGGAAGACGTAGGCGTAGTTCCCCACCGCCCGGTGGCACTCGTCCACGACCAGCAGGACGACGTCGGCGAGGCTGTACCGCCCTGCCAGGCAGTCGTTCTTGATCACCTGCGGGGTGGCGAAACAGACCCGGCACGCTTCCCAGGCCCGGGTCCGCTCCTCCGGGGAAGTGTCCCCGGTGAACATGGCAAAATAGGTCTCTTCCGGCTCGGAGCCGTCGGGAGAGAGCAAGAACTGCTTGAAAAAACGGAGGTGTTGCTCGACCAGGGGCTTTGTGGGCGCAAGCATGAGCACTCTCCCCGGATGAGAATGAAGGCGGGAGGCAGCGACGATGAGCGCGACGGCGGTCTTCCCGAGACCGGTCGGGAGGACGACCATCGTGTTCGCGTCAAGCGCCCGGAGCGCAATGGAGAGTTGGTATCGCCGTTCCTCAATGCTTTCCGACCGGATCAGCGGGTGAGAGAGATAGGTCATGCCTTGAGTTCATGGAACGTGGCGGCGCCGGAGATAAGTGCGGAGAGGATCGCGGGCAGGCGTTCGATAGGCACCCGGACCTGCTCCATGCTGTCGCGGTCCCTGACGGTGGCGGTGTTGTCCTCGAGCGTATCGTAGTCGACGGTGACGGCAAAAGGCGTCCCGACCTCGTCCTGTCTCCGGTAACGCCTGCCGATGGCACCGGAATCGTCATACTGCGCGAGGACGCGGCACCGGGCGAGCCTTTCCGTGATCGTCTGTGCGATCGTATCGAGACCGTCCCGGTTCATCAGCGGGAAGACGGCGACCTGGACGGGCGCCACCGCCGGCGGGAGCCGGAGCACCTTCCGGGTCTCGCCTTCGACCTCCTCCTCGGCGTAACTGTGCTCCAGCGCAACGTAGATCATCCGGTCGATCCCGTATGACGGCTCGATGACGTGGGGCATCACCTCTTCGCCGCGGACCTCCACCTCCTCCTCCCGGACCTGGTAGAGGTCGGCGGGGATGAAGATCTCTTCGCCGTCGACGGTGACCCGCGCGCCGTCCTCCCCGGGGTCCGAAGCGGCCAGGGCATCCGCAATCGCCTTCGCTTTGCCGCGGTACCGGGGGCCGAGGACACCCATATCGGCTACGATCCGCCGTTTCGTGACCCGTTTCGGCTCGTCGTAGGGGATGAAGACCGTCATCGAGGTGCCGGAGTGCTCCGCGTGCGAGCGCAGGTCGTAGTTGGTGCGGTCGGCGATGCCGACGACCTCCACCCACCCGAACCGCCCGGAGTAGACCTCGGCGTCCCAGCAGTCGGCCGCATAGTGCGCCCGTTCGTCGGGAAGGTGCTGGCGGAACCGGAGTTTTGCCGGGTTCACGCCGATGGCGGTCAGGAGCTGGTGCGTGAGCGCGACGTAGTAGGCGACGTACTCGTTTGCGATCAGCCTTTCGGCCACGGCGGCGCGCATCGTGGTGGCGGCCGGCTCCTGGCCGGCAAATTGCCGCGCGATGGTGAGGAGGGGCACTTCATAATCCGCGTAGCGGTGGAAGGCGGGGTGGTTCTTCTCGTCGGGGTGGACGAAGATCTCGGCCTCGGCCTGGGAGAACTCCCTGAGCCGGATCATACCCTGACGCGGAGAGATCTCGTTCCGATAGGACTTCCCGATCTGGACGGCGCCGAAGGGGAGTTTGTCCCGGTAGAAACGCAAAAGCCGGGGGAAGTCGGTGAAGATGCCCTGGGCGGTCTCGGGGCGCAGGTAACCCTTTCGTTGCGACCCCGGACCGACGGTGGTCTGAAACATCAGGTTGAACGCAAAGACGCCCGCATCTCCCAGCCGCTCCTTGCATGAGGGGCAGGGCAGTTCATAGAGTACCGCCTGAAGCGCCTCCGCCGGGAGCGTGCCGGCATTCTCGATGCCGTTCTCTGCCGCGACGTGATCAGCGCGGAGGTACTCGCCGCAGTGGGGGCACTGCACCATCTTATCGGCAAATTCTTTAACATGACCGGATGCGACGAAGGTTGCTTCACTCCCAACGGTGGGGCATTCGATCTCGTAGTAGCCTTCCTGAAAGACGTAGAACGACCGCCAGAGGTTCTCGATGTTCCTCTTCATCATCGCGCCGAGAGGGCCGTAATCGATGAACCCGGCAACTGACCCGTATATTTCGGATGACGGCCAGACAAAACCGCGTCTTCTGGCTACTTCCATGACTTTCTCGTAGATATCGCTCATCTCGGCCATAGTTCTGCAGTACACTTGAGCGCCGGTGCTAATAAAGAATGGTTCTCCTCCGCGCGAGATCACAATCATCCCGGAAACGGGGTGAATATGGAGTTTCTTTTTCACGGTCGGCAATATCCCGGAAGAAATAATTACATCGACCGAAATGATCTTTCTCTTTCAACGGATTAGATAGCAAGTTTTAAATGTTAGCGATTGTAATGTAGGGAACGTTACGCCCCCGGGTGGGGAGAAACTATATATACTTGAGATGGTCCATGACTGGACCCTCAGGACCAGACGGTGGAATACAGGACGAGAGAGACACGGACATGGCAGAAGACACCCGCAAGCAGCAGCTCCTTGAGCTGTTCACGACCATCACGAACAAGAAGAAAATCGTTGAACCGATGAGGAAGGTTCACGGTACTCTCCGGGATCGCGACGCAGTTGAGCGTGAAATTGCCCTGATCATGCGGGAGATTCTCGATCAGGGGTATTTCAAGACCAAACTGACCCCCCGACAGCTCGCAAAACTCGTGGTTGCGTATTATGACGGCAAGAACGATACCGAGATTGCACGGGCGCTCGGCGATGAGAAACTAAGCAAGACCGTGGCACGCGCCCGGGTCCGCCTCAAACTCTTCAGGGAGCTCGATTTCAAGATGCCGTTCGATCAGCGGGCGGTGTCGGACCTTCTTGATTCGGGGAAGACAATGAAGGAGATCAGCGAGGAACTTGACGTGAGTCCCTCCACACTTCGTGAGTATCGTCATGTGATCGAGCAGCAGAAGGACACCACACTCGACCCGTATCTGGAGCGGATCCGGGACGTGATGGAAGACCGTGATCTTTCCGAAATGATGACGCGCGGTGTCGCCAACGATGGCCTTTCCGAGGCGATAGACATCACCGAGGCGATCGATCTAGGGGAGTTTTAACCTCCCCGGTCCACCCTCCTGCTTATTCTCCTGAACATTTTTTAACGGACAAGGTCGATCTTTTCTCCATGATGTTGACCTGGCTTGGCCACGCATGCTTCTCGCTCGCCGGATCGCGGACGGTCCTCATCGACCCCTTCATCCCGGGAGGCTCGCTCCCCGTGGAGCCCGATATCGTTGCTGTGACGCACGCCCATGCCGATCATCTGGGCATTGCGGCACAGTTGAGAAAGAAGACGGTCGCCATCAACGAGGTGGCGAAGTACCTGGCAGCGAAGGGCGTTCCTGCCGAACCCATGAACATCGGCGGCAGCATCTCCGTCGACGGCGTCCGGTTCACGATGACCCCCGCGCTTCACTCCTCATGGCTGGAAGACGAGGGGATGGGCTTTTACGGCGGTGCCGCCGCGGGGTTCGTCATCACGATGGACGGCACCAGCGTCTATCACGCCGGTGATACAGCGCTCTTCTCGGATATGCAACTCATCCGGGACCTCTACCGACCAGATGTGGCGCTCCTTCCCGTCGGGGGGCGCTTTACGATGGGCCCCGAGGAGGCGATGGTCGCGGCCCGGTACACCGGGGCGCGGCTGGTGATCCCGATGCACTACGATACCTCCCCCGCCATCCGGCAGGACCTGGAGAACTTCAAACGGACCATCGAGCGGACGACGGCGATCCGGGTCAGGATTCTCTCGCCCGGGGAGAGCATCGAGATCAGCCCGGAGACCTCCGGGGCGTGAGGGAGGGTTTCAGTTTTCAGGTTTGTTGAAACCGCCTGCCTGCTCCGGATGGTCGCAGTCTGAAGGCATTACGAGGCTTGCGTACCTCCGGCGCCCCTGCTCTGACCCTGCGGCCAGCCGCAGTTCGAAAACGCTTTGCGTTTTCTCAAGCTCCTGCCCTGCGGCCAGTCGCATATCGCCCCGACTGCCGGGCGCGTAGCGAACGCCGGATGTACCTTCCCGGTTCCCCGACTGCTGTGGTTGATACCCCCGCGCTTGAGACCTCCCTTTCAGGAGCGCCAGGAGTTGCCATACCACATCCTGCACAAGGTATATGTGATCTCAAAGCCGGAAAGAGACCGGACTCACTGGCCTCCAGTGGGAATACCAGCGAATCAGGTGATGGAAATGGAAGAGAAGATGTTTACCCCCGGCGGCATAGAACGTCTCCAGGCCTCAAGCGACCGGCAGAACGTTCCTTATCCCCGCGGCGAGGGGAAGGTCAAACTGGTGAACACGGACTGGCTGGCCGACCACCTGTACGACAGCAACCTGACAATCGTCGACGTTCAGCCGGACGTGCACGACTACATCAAGGAGCATATCCCCGGTGCCGTCTACCTGACCGAGGGGTTCCTGCGGGTATCCAACCATGGCTTCCCGACGACATACAGCCCGAACGCCTGCATACAGGAGGCGTTCCGGCGAGCGGGGCTGTCGACCGACTCACCGGTCGTCGTCTATACCGGGAAAGGCGTGTTCTCCGGCAGGGGCGAGGGGCTTGCGCAGACGATGATGGCCTATTCCCTGGCAAAGTACGGGCACAACATGGTTTATATTCTTGACGGCGGGATCGATACGTGGAAGAGTGAAAATCGGGAACTCTCGCAGGAGTATCCCTCCGTCGAACCGTCCGATTTCATCGTCGAGCCTCGCGACGACTACGCCATCGGATACGAGGAGTTCCTGCAGGTCAAGGACGATGACGACGTGATCGTGCTCGATGCACGGCCGACAAAGTTCTATGAAGGGCAGGGACCCTGGCGAAAGGCAGGCCATATCCCCGGCGCGCTCAGCCTGCCCTGGAGAGGCCTGATGGACGACACAAACCCGACACTGCTCAAATCCAACGACGAACTCGATATAATCCTGGAGGAACACGGCATCGACCGGAGCAGAAACATCATCTGCTCATGCGGGACCGGTCGGGAGGCCACGAACGAGTTCGTCCTCTTGAAGTGGTTTTACCTCTACCCAAGCGTCCGGCTTTACGAGGGATCGTTCACCGAATGGACTGCACATCCGGAAAACCCGGTTGTAGAGGGGCCGGAACCACGAGCAGCGAGAACCAGGGCGGCTCCTGCACGTTGATTCGTTAACGCCGGGCAACCGGGCAAAACCGTCCTCTTTTTAATCCCTTCTATTGAGAAATATTTAAATAATAAACCGGGCCAAGTAACCATAGAGAGATCTGGATCCGCACAAGACACTTCCCCCCTTGACGTCGTCTTTTCGCGTGTCCTCTTCTCTCTAACCGCATTATTTCCGCTGTTCTCAGGAGAGCCCCTTACCTTCGACGCCCCACTCACTCCTGCGCGCCCGATATGCTTCACTTCACCGGCCGAGACCGTAAGACGGCGCTGTCACCGGGCGGGACGCGGGTTTTGGGACACACAAGCACTCACGAAAAAGAAGACGGCGGAGCCGTCGCATCACTTCACTTCCACCCGCTCGCCCGTGACCATATAACAGACCTGTTCGGCGATATCACAGGCGTGATCGGCACAACGCTCCAGGTAACGTGCGATCATCACGTAGTCGATACACCGGGTGATCGTCTGCGGGTCCTCCATCATATGCGTGAGGCCCTCCCGGAAGATGGTGTACCGAAGTTTGTCCACGACATCGTCCCGGCGCGACATGTCAACGACGGGCCCGACAGTCTCGGTCCGGTAGGCATCGAGGGCATCGGCGATCATGGCAGAGACCAGGTCGCCCATGTGCGGCAGGCTCATCAGGTCCCCCACATGGGGGCTTGTCGAGAGCCCGTCCACGAGTTGTGCGATATCCTTCCCGTACCGGCCGATCCGATAGAGCGCGTAGTTCATCCGGAGCGCGCAGACGATAGAACGGAGATCGCGTGCCACGGGCTGGTAGAGCGCGATGAGGCGGAGCGCCGTCTCTTCGATGGCCTGACTCCGGTCGGCGAGTTCCCTCCTCTGTTCGTATACGCGCGCGGCAAGCCCGGGGTTCTGGTTCTGCAGGGCGATCATCGAGTCCGAGAGCATGCCGTGGGCAAACGCCCCCTGTTCAAGGACAAAGTCCTTTAAGCCGTTGAGTTCTTCGTGAAATTTTTCTCCCATGAGATCTACCCGAAACGTCCCGTTACGTAGTTGTTGGTCAACTCTTCCTGCGGGTTCTCAAAGATCCGGGTGGTCGGCCCGAACTCCACCAGCCGCCCAAGGTACATGAACCCCACAAAGTCGCTGACCCGGGCCGCCTGCTGCATGTTGTGGGTCACGATGACGACCGTGTAGTGTTCCTTGAGGGTATTGATGAGGCTCTCAATTTTTGAGGTGGCGATAGGATCGAGCGAGGAGCAGGGCTCGTCCATGAGGATGATCTCGGGCTCGACCGCAAGCGTTCTTGCGATGCAGAGCCGTTGCTGCTGTCCGCCCGAGAGCCCCATCGCGGAGTTGTTGAGCCGGTCGGCCACCTCATCCCAGAGAGCAGCCTTCTTCAGGCTCTCCTGCACGATACCATCCAGGGTATCCCTGTTGCGGACCCCATGGACACGGGGCCCGTATGCGATGTTGTCGTAGATGGACGAGGGGAAAGGGTTCGGCTTCTGGAAAACCATCCCGATCCGTTTCCGGAGGTCCACGACATCGCAATCGGGGTCGCGGATATTCCTGGTCCCAAAGAGGATCCGGCCCTCGATCCTGACGTTCTCGACAAGGTCGCTTAACCGGTCGAAACAGCGCAGGAGGGTCGATTTCCCGCATCCGGACGGCCCGATCAGCGCGGTGACCCGGTTTTTCGGGATCGAGATCGATATGTCGTAAAGGGCCTGGTTGTCGCCGTAATAGAAATTCAGGTGTTCCGTTGTAAGGATACTGTCGTCTCTCTGCATCGAAGATCACCAGCGAACTGATTTCTGGTAGTGGTTTCGGATGACGATTGCAATAAGGTAAATGGCCACCACCAGTACGAGGAGCACCAGCGCCGTCCCGTACTGGTTATCCCGTGCCCCGGGGACGCTGGTTGCCAGGATGAAGAGGTGATAGGGGAGCGCCATTACCGGTTCCAGCACCGACGTGGGGAGGAGCCGCCGGGAGAACACGACCGCGGTGAAGAGGATCGGTGCGGTCTCTCCGGCGGCCCGCCCTATGCTGAGGATCGTGCCGGTCAGGATTCCCGGCACCGCCGGGGGGAGCACGACCCGCCGGATGGTCTGCCAGGGCGTCGCCCCGAGGGCGAGGCTCCCCTCCCTGACACCGCCGGGGATACTCTTTAACGCTTCTTCGGTCGTCCGGATGATGGTGGGGAGGATCATCAGCGCCAGCGTGATCTGGCCGGCGAGCAGCGATACCCCGAGGTCCAGGTAGAGCACCAGGAACGCGAACCCGAAGAGGCCGAAGACGATGGACGGTGTGCCGTTCAGAAGGTCGACGCCCGTTCTGATGATCTCGCTGATCCGCCCTTTCCGGGTGTACTCGTTCAGGTAGACGGCGGCACCGATGCCGAGAGGGAGGGCAAAGAGGATGGCGCCCCCGACCAGGTAGAGGGTCCCAAGGATTGCCGGGCCGACACCGCCCGCCCGACCGAGGTTGCTCGGCGGGGCGGTCAGGAACTCCCAGGAGAGCGCCGGCATGCCGTTGTAGACGACGTCGAAGAGAATGACGCCGAGGATGAAGAGCACGACGCCGGCGGCAGCATACAGGAACCCGAACGCGATCTTTTCGCTGATTTTCGGGGATATCCGGTTCCGGGCGTACATCGCCCCGAGCAGAGCGACCGCGACGACGGCGGCAACCAGGATATCGGTGGCTGCCGTAAGGACCCCGAATGCGCCGATGCCAAGACCCACGTAAGCATAGGACGTTGTCGTACCGTTCCCCCTCCACCGGACCCCGCGCGATGCAGTCGCGGTGTGCCGCTCGCTCATCCGCGCAAGGATGCCCCGCGCGAGGAGATTAACCAGGAGAGTGATCGCGAGAAGGACGACCGCGACCCCGAAGAGCGCGTGGTAATGGGCGCTGCCGACGGCAACCTCCCCCATCTCGATGCCCAGCGTCCCGGTGAGCGTCCGAACCGGAGAGAGGACGTTCCAGAGCGGTTCGGGAACGATGCCTGCGTTGCCGGCGACCATGATCACCGCCATCGTCTCACCGATGGCCCGTCCCATCCCGAGGATGATTGCAGCGGTGATGCCGGAGAGCGCCCCGGGGATAACGACCCCGGTGATCGTCTGCCAGCGCGTTGCCCCGAGTGCAAGGGACCCCTCCCGGTATGACCGGGGCACGGCGCTGATTGCATCCTCCGAGACGCTGACAATCGTCGGAAGAGCCATGATGCCGAGCAGGACGGAGGCGGCAAACCAGGACTCGCCGGATGGGACATCGAAGGTAATGCGAATCCAGTTGGTCAGGACGATGAGACCGAAGAACCCGTAGACCACTGAAGGTATCCCCGCCAGGAGTTCAATGGCGGGCTTCATGACAGCACGAACCCGGGGCGGCGCAAGTTCGGCGAGGACGACGGCAACCGCAATTCCGAGCGGGATGGCAAGCGCCATCGCACCAAGCGTAACAAGGAGCGTGCCGGCGATCAGCGGAAAAATACCATACTGCGGAGGCGCTCCCGTCGGGTTCCAGACCCCGCCGGTCAGAAAGTTCCAGACTCCGGCCTGCTCAAAGATCGGATAGCCGTTCCGGGCCAGGAAGAAGATGATGAAGAAGACGGCAACGACGGCGAAAACTGCAGAACAGAACAGGAGTACCCGCGCGGTCCCCTCGCGGAGCTGCCGCCGGAAACGGTTACGAGCAGTGCCGGACCCGGCGGACCCGAGATTTCCGTCGGGCGGCATGGTGTCCGAAGGGATCGTGTGGGTGTCTTTCCCATCCGCAATACCGGACCCGGTCCCCTCTTCTCCGGTGTGACAGTTCTCTGAGTGCGACACCGTCGGCCGCCCCTCCATCACCCGGACCATGCTCATTACGTCCGTATGCCGGATGGATAGGCGTTCCCGAAGGAGACCATGGAGGTATATATACCTCAAATAAAAAAGGGCGACGTATATAAAAAACAGAATACATATATCATCGTGGCGCCAACGCTTATCAATTCATGGAGATCAGAAAGGTTCAGATCACCGGGGGTTCGTCGTACATCGTATCCCTGCCGAAACAGTGGATCAAGGCTGCGAACATCCAGAAGAACGATCCTGTGGGGCTGGTTGCGCAGCCCGACGGGTCGCTCCTGGTCATCCCGAAGATCAACGGGGAGCCGACCTACCGGACCCGGGTCTTTGAGGTCGGCCCCACCACAGATCGCATCTACCTGCTTCGCCTTCTTGTAGGGGCATACGTCGCCGGGTTCACGGCCATCCGCCTCGAGTCGAAAGGAAGGCTGCCCCCGTTTGTCCTGCAGTTGGTCCGGGAGTTCACGCAGATGGCGATCGGGCAGGAAGTGGTCAGCGAGACGGACTCCTCGATAACGATCAAGGATCTCCTCAACCCCGCAGAGATGCCGTTCGAAAATACTATAAAACGGATGCATCTGCTGGCACGGGGCATGCAGCAGGACGCCATGACCGCCATACGGGGACAGGACGCGGCGCTTGCCCGGAGCGTCATCGAGCGGGATACGGAGGTGGACCGACTGCACTGGCTTATTACGCGGCAGGACAACCTCATCGTGATCGATGCTGCACTCTCCCGCCGGATGGGCATCCCGATAAACCAGGCGGCGTATTACTATCAGGTCAGCAGGATCATTGAGCGGATAGCCGACCACGCGACCCGGGTGGCGTATAACGCTCTCAACCTGATCGACCGCGATGTCGAGGCGGCGACGCTCGACCTCATAGAAAAGGCGAGCTCGCTTGCCCTGGACATCTTCTCCTGGAGTATGGAGGCGTTTCATACGGGAGACACCAGGAAGGCAAACGCAACCCTTCAGAGGGTGCACGACCTCGAGAAGCTGACCCGCGAGATCAATACCCGGGTGCTCCTGCTCGATGCGGTGACGGCGATCCCCATGGGGCAGATTACAGACAGTATCCGGAGGATCGGGGAATATTCGGGCGATATCTCTGAGAGCGTCATCAACTATACCGTGGGAGAGGAGGCCTGAGAGGCCGAATGTCCCCGGGCATCTTTTTTGGTAGCGTGTGAACTCTCGATAACCGCACCCCTCCCGCCGGCGATACCATGGGCTCCCTCATTCCGCTCGTCGTTCTCATCATTGTCTTTCTCCTGATCGCGGTCCGCAGGATCGGGAACGTCAACTTCCGCATCTGGCAGGTGATGCTTCTGGGTGCCGCCGCCGTTCTGGTGACGGGAGCGATCACCCCGGAGGATGCGCTCGCGTCCATCAACCTCGACGTGATGCTCTTCCTCTTCTTTATGTTCGTTATCGGGGAGGCGCTCACGGAGAGCGGTTACCTCTACCACCTCTCCTTTCACCTCGTCTCCCGGGCGGCATCGGTCCGGCGCCTGATCTTTTTCATCCTCATCGGCGGCGGCACGCTCTCGGCGCTCTTGATGAACGATACGCTCGCGGTCGTCGGCACCCCGCTGATGCTCTATCTCGCCCGGCGGCACGGCATCTCTCCAAAACCCCTGCTGCTCGCACTTGCATTCGCCGTCACGACAGGAAGTGTCGCAAGCCCCATCGGGAACCCGCAGAACCTGCTCATCGCACTCTCGGGCAGTGTTCCGGACCCGTTCATCACGTTCCCGCTCTACCTGGGCGTTCCGACGGCGATCTCGCTCCTGCTCGCCTACGTCTTCCTTGCCAGAGCGTTTCCGGAGGAGTTCAACGCTACCGCCCCGCTGGTCCACCGCAAAGAGGAGATCCGCGACCCGACCCTCGCGGCCCTCTCCCGCCTCTCGCTCATCCTGCTCGTTCTCCTGATCGGGGTCATGATCGCCGCGGCCCTCCTCGTCCCGGGGTTCGAGATCCGGCCGACCTGGATCGCGGTCGTTGCGGCCATACCCGTCCTCGTCGGGAGCCGGCGACGGCTCGGGATCGTCCGCAGGATCGACTGGCCGACACTGGCTTTTTTCGCCGGTCTCTTTGTCCTTATGGCGAGCGTTTGGCAGTCCGGGTTCTTCCAGCCGCTCATTGAGGAGAGTTCGCTCGATCTCACTGCCGTCCCGGTCATCGCCGCAACAAGCGTTATCGTCTCCCAGTTCGTCTCGAACGTCCCTTTCGTCGCCCTTTCTCTCCCCGTTCTCGCGCACCTCGGGACCTCCACGGTGGGCATGATGGCGCTTGCGGCCGGCAGCACCATCGCCGGGAACATGCTGGTCCTCGGGGCTGCAAGCAACGTCATCGTCATCCAGGGTGCGGAGAGGGACGGCGAAACGCTGACGTTTGGAGAATTTGCCCGGATCGGCATCCCGCTCACCATCGCCCAGACAGCGGTGTACGTACTCTTCCTCTCGTTCTTCCCGGCATGAGGAGGCTTCAGCGCCAAGAGGACGCCATCGAACCGGGATTCGCATCAAGGTTCAGGAAGATTGATCCGAACCGGACCGATGCGACGGCGGCCGGGTCGAAAGGTGGAGCAAAGACCTCAAATCGGTCTCCTCCGGGGGAGAGGTCTTCGACGATGCCGAGGGCAATAACGAAGTTGTCGGGGTCGTTGAAGGAGACCAGCCGTCCTTCGACAGTGCGGGGGTTCCTCACATCGGGCACCCGGCCCTGGAGCCCGAGCCCCCGGAGCAGGACGTCCTGAGACCGGGCATCGGCAAAATAGGCTCTGAAACGCTCCTCACGGTAACGACGCCGCCCGGCGGCCGTCCGGGCCACAGCCGCAGGGGAGACGGGGAACCGGTGGACCGTCATTGCACCGTTCCGGGCGAAGTTCGCAAGCAATCGTTCCAGTTCCCGCCCGTGCTGGAGAGCGACAATCCGGGTGGGCCGGAGCAGGTCAACCATCTGGAACTGAAATTCGGCGCCTACCCCGCCGGAGATGAGCCCGGGCGAGTCGATGACGGTGACGCCGGCCGAGAGTTCGGCGGCCTTCTCGACAAGGCGCTTTGCTCCCGTCAGCGTCTGGATGAAGTGGCCTCCCGGAGACGTTGAACCGACGAATCGGAGGTAGGGCCGGTCGGGCGGCGCCGGCGTGCCGGAGTGGAGGATCATTCCCTCGGTCGTCGGCGGGCCGATCCGGGACTGCCCCATATCGCAGTCGACGTATGCCGTCCTCATGTGCGCTGCGGTCTCGTCGACGAGGTAACGGCAGAGCGTCGTCTTTCCGCTGTCCGTCGCCCCGACGACGTATACCCGCTCCGGTGAGTCCGCCCGCGCAAGCGCCGCGACGAGATCGATCCACTCTTCTTCGATACGGATCATGACCCGGATACGCCTCTTTGCGAAAAACCGTTGGGACTCATGGCTATAGAGCCCGGCGGAACGTTCCCGGCCTCATCCCGGAGGCGTTGCCGGGGGGGCACGGGGAGGTTCTTACGGCGCGGCATCATCCGCCGGGTGGAGAAGGGAACCGCCCCACCGGGGGGGCTTCGTCTATTCCCGGTACTGTCCGGAAGGAATCGGATCAGAGGTTTTTTAAGGCGACGATATCGGTTACGCCGGTGAGTTTCCAGATATTCGAGCGTTCTTCGGAGGCAATCACCTCAATCGGCTCTTCGGGCTTGTGGCCGAGCGCGGCAAGGATGTTCGGGGAGAGGTTGTGCGCCTTGATCATGTTCACAAACTTTTCCCTGATGATCTTCTTCTCAATCGCGTCCTCAAGTTGCACGAGATACCCCTGCATGGTCACGAAGGTGTAGCAGGAGAGGTCGCTTGAATACTTTTCAATCTCGACGGAGACGTAGGGGTGCTGCCGGAAGAGGTCGTTCTTCCTGCCGTATCGGGTCGCCAGAAAGTAGAGAAATTTTCCGTCAAAGACGTACATGAACGGGGCGATGTACGGATATTTGCTCCCCTGAAATGCGATACGACTGATGTATCCCTCTTCGATGAGCTCGTCGTACTCCGCTTTATTCATATTTGGAATCTTCACGATCTCCATAGGTCGTCCTCTTATTCCCGGTGACCCGTAAGAGTACATATAGGTTTCCCCGGGCTGGCGTACCTTCCCCCCGGAAAACGGAAGAAGTCAGGAATTAAGATTTTATCGAAAGACCGTGAGTTTATCGCTCGGACCGGGAGCAGCACCTCTCTCGGAAAGAGTTTTTCCTCCTCTTCGCCCGAAACCTGGCCCAACGGGATGATTCGGGCAGAAGTGCGGCCGGTTGTTCCTGGTGCGAGCCTCCGGAAGCGGAGTTCCGTCTCTTTCGGAAACGGTTGTGCCGGAGAGCCTTTTTTTGCAATATTAAATATAATAATATTTATATTAAATGAGTTAAAGAAAAATCTCCATGAGCAAGCACCCTGCGAACGTTCTGGTTTTCTTTGGGATTGCCGTCTGTGCGGCTTTCCTCATCGCCGTACCAGCCGGTGCCGACTCAGGCCAGGGGTTCACGGCGCTGGAGTCGGGGGAATTCTTATCGTTCTCACCTGCCAGCCTTCCGGCGGCGGAGAACGCAACGGAACCCTCCGGAGTTTCACCACCCCAAAACGGGGAAAACGCCTCAGATGAAGAGGAACTCTCTGATGCCGCCTCAACCGGAATCGAGGTTTCCGGAACCGAAACAGAGTCCCTGACGTCTGCCGGGTCGGAGAACGACAGCCCGGCTGTTGCACACCCCGGGGGAACCGGCAGTCCCGGCGACGAGCGGTTAATCAAATTGATCAACGCGAACAGCATCCGCCTGATGAGGCTCTCGATGGAGCATGCCCACGCTCTCTACCGAGGGGACACAGACGCTGCCTCCAGCGCGGCGGACGACCTGCATGCGCTCTCCACCAGGCTGCTCGGCGAGGTGCAGCCGCTCCAGGTACCTCTGGAGCAGCAGCCCATCAAGGACGAGTTCGTCAGGTCGCTTTCGGCATACTCCACGGCAAGCGAGAGCCTTCTTGACCCCATGGATGCCGACGAGGACCCGGTTCCGACGGCGCTCAACGACCTTGACACGGCATCAAAAGGCCTTGAAACAGTCAGCCAGCAGGCTGTCGAGATGCAGCCTGCGAGCACCGGCGCCGGCGTCCTGACCCGGGAGGCGCCTGCCGTTCCGGACAAAACCGACCCGGTCGTTGTCGCACCGACTCCGGTAAGACTGCCTCTCATGGAACGGTTCACCTACGACGACCCATCCGGGGAGAACATGGTCTCGCTGCTCGTTGAGTCGACCCGGACCGCAACGGCATACGAGGAGGTCCCGAACAATGAATCAACGGCGGAAGTTGAGGCGGGAGACGGACGTAAGTTCCTCCTTGTCGTCGTCAAGTCGACAAATCTCGGGCACAGGGGTGACTCCGACCTCTATGCCATCGAGACGCCCGGACGAGAGGCGTTCGTCCTTGAGTGCCAGGGGACCGCGTACGAGCCCCTGGAGGTCCCGTCGTTCACTTCGCTTGGCGAGTCTTTTGACAGAAAGACGCTGGAGCGATATGAGTCGCTGAAAGGCTATCTCTACTTTGATGTGCCCGCCGCTCTCGACACTTCAGAGGCGATCCTCAGAGTGGATCTCGGGTATGCCGGCACTCCGGCCTGGGATATCGGGAGAGAACTCGGCAAAGAGCCCGACGGACCGGCTGCGCCATAACCCGCACCACACTTTTTCATCTTTCCCCTCAGAGGGAGAGCAGTTCCACGTCCCGGGTCACCGTATCCAGCACGGCGACGGTCGGTCGGCCGGTCAGGTAACCGCAGGCCTCCCCGGGATTCACGACCACGGTCCCGCCAGGCGTCCGGACTTCCGCCTGGTGGGTATGGCCATGGACAATGACGTCGAAGGCTTTTCGCCCGATGAGCGCCTGCAGAAGTTCCCGGTCATCACCGTGGAGCAGCCCGATCGTCATGCCGCCCGCGGTGACGGCAGCAAAGGCCCCCCGCAGGCTGAGGTGTTCATGCTCTGCGAACCGTGCCGAAAGAAGGTGATGATCGCCGTCGTTGTTCCCGAGAACTCCGATCATGGGCGATCTCAGCCTCGCCAGCCGCGGGACGACAAACGGCGACACATAGTCCCCGGCATGGAGCGCCAGGTCTATCCGCTCCTGGTTCAGGTGCTCGACGGCCGCATCCACCATCTGGAGATTGTCGTGTGTGTCGGAGAGGAGCCCGATGCGCATGTATGCACTTCCTCGCCGCTGTCATGATATAGATGACGGTGCAGTCAACCCGGCGGCGGTTGGGGGGCCGCGACAAACACAGGATCCGACTGCTCTCCTGGAGATTCGGGAGAGGTGCCGTTCTCCGCCGACCGTCTGTCCTGCGCTTTTGCGCACGACAGTCCTGAAATCTGGAATATGCAGTGATTTTATGGTATTTGATACAGGAAACTCTTTATTTGACTATTATCTGATACTGGAGTAGGAGTATGCTCTCGCAAGTGCACCGGGTTTGAGGTTCCTGTCCGGGTCCGGTGCTACCCGGGAGCCCTGAAGAAATGGACTCATGGAGATACAGTATGTGGGCGTATGTCAAGCGTTCCGATGGCAGAACAGAAGAGCGAGAGTTTCCTGCAGGGATATACCTCGAGATAGGCGATATCCTTGAGGACGGTGCAGTCGTCGTCGATCTCCCGTACGCAGGCGATATCGACGACGACGCAGAAGTCCGTGTTCTTTACGACGATTGAGCCGGACAGGGTAGCGTATATTGACTGGATGTTCGCCCCTTTCATCTCACCCGGGGCGAACCGTGACCGGACGGTCGGTCGTCCTCCGGACATACCTTCGCCCCCGGAACCGGACCGGGGTCCCGGGAGAACGACGGTATGCAAAAGCATATCCCGTCATTTTCAGTATTATTAATCAGGACGAACCGGGAGAAACCATGAAGATCGCACTCCTCCAGGTGGATACAGTCGTCGGCGACCTTTCCGGAAACGCCGACCGGATGGCGACAGGGGTTGCGGAGATATCCCGCTTGCGGCCGGACCTGATCGTGACTCCGGAACTATCCCTGCCCGGATGCCCGTGCCGCGACCTGCTCCTCGATCGGGGATTCATCAAGCGAGGCCGCACCGTCCTCGAAGACCTGGCCGTCGATCTTGCCGGCTCACCGCCGGTGCTCGTTGGTTTTGCCGAGCCGAATACCTCCGGCAGAGGCAGGCCGCTCTTCAATGCCGCCGCCCTCATCCGGGACGGGGCGGTAGAGGAGCCGTTCCGAAAATCCTGTCTCTCCCCGGGCCTCTTCGACGAAGACCGTTATTTTGAGCCGGCACCCGGGTCTCCCGGGGTCTTTTGCCTCGGCGGGAGGAAGGTCGGAGTCGCTATCGGCGAGGAGTTCGGGTGCGGCCGGTCCTGCTCCACGGCGGGGGAACTGGTCCGCGCCGGCGCGGAGGTGATCGTAAACCTCGCCGCATCGCCGTTTACCGCGGGCATGCAGGGCCGGCGCGAAGAGGCGCTCTCCCGCAGCGCAAAGGACCACCGGGTTGCAATCGCCAGAGCGAACCTCGTCGGCGGGAACGACGACCTGATCTTTGACGGCAGGAGTTCCGTCTTCAGTGCCGACGGGACTCTCATCGCCCGCGGCGCAGCGTTTGCCGAGGATACCGTGACTGTCGATCTCGCCCGCCCCGTCCCGCAGACGGTCACCCCCGAAGACCCGGCACCCGAGTCCGAGATCTGGCGGGCGCTGGTGCTCGGCACCCGCGACTATGTTCATAAGTGCGGCTTTACATCGGCTTTCCTCGGCCTCTCCGGAGGGATCGACTCATCGCTCGTGGCAGCAATCGCTGCCCGGGCGCTCGGGCCGGAAAACGTCGTCGGGGTGCTCCTTCCCTCTCCCTACACCTCCTCCGAAAGCATCGAAGATGCGCGGGAGGTTGCGGAGAACCTTGGTATCCGGGTGGAGTGCATCCCGATCGCGCCGATGATGGAGGCGTTCGACGGGGCCCTCGCGGGGGTCTTCGCCGGCAGGCCCCGGGACATCACCGAAGAGAACCTGCAGGCCAGGATCCGGGCGACGGTCCTGATGGCCCTCGCAAACAAATTTTGCTCCATGCTGCTTTCGACCGGAAACAAGTCGGAGGCGGCGGTCGGCTACGCCACCCTCTACGGGGATATGGCGGGAGGACTCTCTGTAATCGCCGACGTACCTAAGGGGGCGGTCTACCGGATAGCCCGATGGCTGAACGCGAAGCGCCCCGTCATCCCCGTGCGGGTGCTTGAAAAGCCTCCCTCCGCGGAGCTCCGGCCAGGCCAGATCGACCAGGAGGTCCTCCCCCCCTACGACATCCTCGACGCTATCCTGCACCGCCACGTTGACTGCTTTGAGTCTCTAGACGAGATCGTCGCCGCCGGGTTCCCCGCGGAGAGCGTCCGCGAGGTCTTCCGGATGATCGGGCAGGCTGAGTTCAAGCGCCGGCAGGCTGCCCCCGGGCTCAGGGTGACCCCACGGGCCTTCAGCACCGACTGGCGGATGCCGATCGCCGCAAAACCCTGGTGGCAGGAGGATGCCCGTCGATGACGGCATCCCTTGCCGAAGACCTGCTCGATACCTACGGCGCCCTCCTCGCGGCGTTCGGTCACCAGCACTGGTGGCCTGCAGAGACGCCCTTTGAGACGATGATCGGGGCGATCCTCACCCAGAACGTCTCCTGGACGAACGCGGCGCAGGCCGTCCGCGGCCTCGCGGGGGCCGGGTTGCTCGACCCACACCGTCTCGCCGCGGCCGACACCGAAGATATCGCCCGCCTGATCGTCCCATCACGGTATTATAACCAGAAGGCGGAGCGGGTCCGGGAGTTTGCCAGGGTCTACGTTGCGGAGTTCCGGGCCGATCCGGCGGTGATGGCGGCCGTGGAGACCGGTGCCCTGCGCGAGCGTCTGCTCGCGATCCGGGGTCTCGGGAAGGAGACGGTGGATACCATCCTGCTGTATGCCTGCAAAAAACCGGTCTTTGTCGTCGACGCCTACACCCGGAAAATATTCTCACGCTACGGCCTCCTCCCCGAAGGGGCGTCGTACGACCGGATGCAACGCCTCTTCTCGGAGAACCTCGAAGCGGACGCAGACCTCTTCAACGACTACCATGCCCAGATCGTGCACCTCGGTAAGACCATCTGCAAAAAATCGCCCCTCTGCGACCGCTGTCCCATCCGGGCGGTTCACGGATCGCTCCGGTGCGCCGGCGCCCGGACGTGAGGGCATCGATCACTTTTTTCGGTAGATGTTTAAGCCGATCTTGATATCCTCGTGCCCCGGCACCGCAACGTTGCCCTCGGTGGAGGCGATCGTGATCGACTTCCCGCTCTTCGATTCGCCGAACTCTTTCCCGAGATCCACGCGTATGGTGAGGACGTTTCCCTCAATCGCCATATCGACGTTCTTCATACCCATCCGTCGTATGTCCGGACAAATATGTTCTTTGGTCCGGCAGGTAGAAACCCGCGCGGGTAACGGCGATGCCCGGTTGAAAATAACTCTTTTCGACCGGAGGTAACAAACACTATCCCGGCAAACCATATTGTAAAATCGGACCCCGTGACGCAATGGACACCAAATACAGCGTTCTTGAGAGATATTTCGGCTACACGTCGTTTCTCCCCCATCAGGAAGCGATTATCGATGCCGTGCTTGCCGGGCGCGACGTCCTCGCCGTCATGGCGACCGGGGGCGGCAAATCCCTCTGCTATCAGCTCCCGGCCCTCATCTTCGGCGGGCTTACGGTCGTCGTCTCGCCGCTCATCGCCCTGATGAAGGACCAGGTCGACGGTCTCCGGGCAAACGGCATCCCGGCAGCGACGATCAACAGTTCGCTCGGCTACGGGGAACAGCGGATCATCGAGCGGGTGATTCTCGAAGGCCGCATCCGGGTCCTCTACGTCTCTCCCGAGCGGGCAGTGCAACCGTTCTTCCTCTCGCTCCTTGCAAAAGCGGACGTCCGGCTCATCGCCATCGATGAGGCGCACTGCATATCGATGTGGGGGCATAACTTCCGGCCGGAGTACCGCCGGCTCCGGGTGCTCAAAGAACGGTTTCCTGCAGTCCCCATCGTCGCCCTGACCGCGACCGCCATCCCCGCCGTCCAGGACGACATTGCGGTGCAGCTTGCCCTGAAGGACCCGGCACGGTTCGTCGGGAGTTTCAATCGGAAGAACCTCACCTACCGGGTGGTGCCCAAAGCCCGCTACTTCCAAAGGCTTGCCGCGTATCTCAACGAACACCGGGGCGACGCCGGCATCATCTACTGCTTCTCCCAGAAGGCGACGGTAGACCTCGCCGGAAAACTCCAGAACATGGGTTTTTCGGCGCTTCCCTACCATGCCGGCCTTCCCGACGCCGTCCGCGCCGGGAACCAGGAGGCCTTCTCCCACGGTGACGCCAGCATCATCTGCGCCACCGTCGCCTTCGGCATGGGCATCGACAAACCCGACGTGCGGTTTGTCATCCACACCGACCTCCCGAAGGATATCGAGTCCTACTACCAGGAGACCGGTAGAGCGGGCAGGGACGGAGAGGCAAGCGACTGCATCCTCTTCTACAGCCGGGGCGACTACGGCACGATTCGCTACCTCATCGAGAAGGAGTGCACCGACCCGATGCAGAAAGACGTCGCCTACCGGAAAGCGGGGGCGATGCTCGACTACTGCGCGACCACCGGGTGCCGGAGGAAGTTTCTGCTCGCCTATTTCGGCGAAGTTTATCCGGAGGAGCGGTGCGGCGGGTGCGACCGGTGCGAGACGCCGGTGAAAGTCTTCGACGGGACAGAGGCTGCATCGACGGTCATCACCTGCATCGGCGAGGTCGGGGAGCGGTTCGGGGCATCCTACATCGGCGATGTGCTGACCGGGTCGAAGAGCGCGAGGATCCGCGAGAACGGGCACGACGCCCTCTCTGCCTACGGCTCCGGAAAGGGGTACACCCGCGACCAGTGGCTGCTCTTTATCCAGGAGATGGTCCGAAACGGGTTCGTCACGTCGACCGGCGGCCGGTATCCGGTCCTCATGCTGAACGACCGGAGCCGGGCGGTGCTCGCAGGCAACCTTCCGGTGCCGCTTACAGAACCGCGTCCGGAAGGCATCGCCGCGCCGGAAGTCGAAAACGACTACGACGAAGCCCTCTACCTCCGTCTCCGGAACCTCCGGAAAGCCCTTGCCGACCTCGAACACGTGCCGCCGTTCGTCGTCTTCCACGACCGGAGCCTCAAAGAGATGGCGAAGAACCGCCCGCGCACCGGTGTAGAACTCCTCCGGATCTACGGTGTCAGCGAAGGAAAACTGAAACGTTACGGCAGGCGGTTCCTTGACGCTATCGACCGGTACTGTGCCGCACAGGGGCCCGGACCTGAGCGCGGCGGCAGGTGATCCCGAACTGGGATGGACCTCGACTCGATGCGTTAATGAGCATGAAACGCCAATGCGCAATCAGGCACTATGCGGCTCATCTCATGGAACGTGGACCTCTTCCGCTCCGGCACAAGAGGCGTGGAGAAGAAGGTCGAAGCAGTCTGCCAGTACTCTCCGGATATCGTCGCCTTCCAGGAAGTGACGGACCGGGCCCTGCCGCTCTTCCGGGAAGAGCTGGAGAATTACGGGTTGTTCTACTCCGTCGACAGCCTGGCTCTGGTTGAGATCGCACGGGTGGCCTATATGGCCGAGCGGTTGAACGAGCTTCGCGCACGAGGCGCGAACGATCCTTTCCAGTTTGCATACGGCGTCTCGCGGCTCTCGGACCGGTATTCGCCGGCCGGCGAGGCAAAAGATTTCGGGTGCCTGATAGCGAGTCGATACCCTCTCACGCCGCAAAATCCGCTCGACTTCGATATCCCGTGGAAGCAGCGGGTGGTCTCCGCCGTCGTCAGCGCGCCCACGGGCGAGTTCGAGGTCCACAACGCCCATGTGCCCACGGCGATAGGCGGTCGGAGGAATGAGATCGTCAAGGCGGAGACGCTGGTCGGGATCTACCGGCGCCTTGCTGCAAGGTCGATGAAACCCCGGGTTTTTTGCGGCGATCTCCACATCCCGGAAGCGGAACTCCCCGACGGGACGATTGTTCCCTTTTACAAAGATATCGTTCCGAACGAGAACAACGACACTGGGATCTCCGAGAACGACGAGTACCTCGGGCGGCCGAGAAAGTGGTGGTATAACGCCGAGATGAACATCCTTTCCGGTCTTGCAGAGTACGACCTTCCTGATGTCTTCCGGAAACTGCACGGCTACCGGGCGAGGGAGTACAGCTGGTGCCCCGACCGCGGGCCGGAGGACGTCCCGAAGTGCAAGCGCTACGACCACGTCTTCGCGTCCGGGCGCCTCAATCCGACGGCGTGCTGGTACCTGCACAGCCTGCGGGGGCAGGGGCTGAGTGATCACTCCGCCGTGGTGGTGGACTTTGAGCCGTGAGATTCAGGAACTCCTGCCGGGGTTTTTGGGCCGATAGCCCGGTGCGTGCTCCGGGTCACGGATCTGTAGCAGCGCCGCTGAAACTACAGTTTTCTAACAAATTGCTATATAAATGTGTAGTTCAGAGAGTATAGTGGTGAAAACTGATGGTTGCACTCACTGAAGAGATGAAGACGGCATTCCGGACAATGAAGATCTTTCCGGTCGCCACAGCCTCGAAGGACGGGTGGCCGAACGTGGTGCCGATCGGGTTTGTCGAGCTCGTCGACGACGAGACGATCTGGATTGCGGACAACTTCATGAAGAAGACGCTCGCGAATGTCCGGGAGAACCCGAAGGTCTCCATCTACGTCTGGGGGGCCGAGACGAAGGGCTGCTTCCAGATCAAGGGCGACGTCGAGGTCAAGACGAGCGGCCCGGAATTTGAGAAGATGCAGTTTACCGTCCGGTCGAAGATGGCGCAGGCCCCGGCAAAAGGCCTTCTCGTCGTGAAGATCCGCGAGGTCTACGAGTGTTCTCCCGGCCCGAAGGCGGGCGAGAAGATCGCTTAACTCTACTGTTTTTTTCGGGTTCGCTCCAGATCATCCGCCGCCTCCAAGAACAGTCAAAACTCTGTTTCAGGGGGTGCGGCGATAGAGAACCCGATCTCCTTGGAGAGGAACGGGAACCATAGGTCCCTTAAATTTGAAAAACCTGCACAAAATCGAGAGCGCCGGGAGGGAGATTTGAACTCCCGAGGTGCCGAGCACCAGAGGCTTTCAAGGCCACCGCCTTCCCGGACTAGACTATCCCGGCCCGCCTTAACCTATTGGTCGCCGGTTACAAAAAGGTTGTTCATCCCCGGCGCGCGAGGACGACGACAAGGAGCGCGAGAAGTGCCAGGGCTACCGGGAGCGGCGCAGCCTGTGCAGGGGTGGGGGTCGCGTCCCCGAAGAGATCGGGCGCGGTCTGGCTCACCCTGACAGAGTCGGCATTCGCGACCGAGACCTGCACCGTTCCGCTGTCGTTGTAACTCATGGGGTAGACCTTGACATAGACGAGGCCGCCCTCTGCAACAAATTCTGCGGTCTCGGGCTCGAGCATGCCCTTATCGTTCACTTCATGGCGACCTCCCTCCTCATCGATGTACTCGACCACCCAGTCGATCCCCGCCGACGTTGTGATCTTCACGGCGCCGCTCCGGGTATCGACCTCGAAGTATGCCGGAGCGGACCGCGTAGCGGGGGTGCTCGCCGAGATCATCGCCTGCGTCGGCGTGGGGGCCGGGGTGCCCATCACCATGAACTCCCTGGTGTCGATGTAGCCTTTCGCGTCGGAGAAGGTGACCTCGTACGAACCCGCAGCGGAGACGGGCACCTCCACAGAGAATGCTCCGTTTGCGTCGGTACTGATGAATTCAGGGCCGTAAACAGCAGCTCCGTCATGCGTAACCTCGATTCGCACGCCCGCATCTCCGAGATCGCCAATCATGCCGCGGACGTCGAGGCTACCGTCGAAGTTCTGGTTGGGCGGAGAGGTGATCGTGACGCTCCCGGTACGGTCGACCAGGGTGACCATCCGTTGCGTTTTCGAACTACCCCCGAAGGTGGACTTCGTGGGATCGACGATCTCAATGGAGTATGTCCCGGGCCGAAGACCGCTGGTATCGAATGTTGCAGAGAAGGTGCCGTCCTCCTGAACGACAATTGTCTTTCGGGCCACCTCGCTCTTTGCGTACTGGGCGTAGTACAGGATAACTTCCGTGCTGAACCCCGGGTTGAGCGACGGTTTGGCGAGTCCCTCCACCAGCGTGGTGCCGGTGACATCGAATGAGTCGCCGATGTACACCGTCTGTGGAGCACTGATTGCGACGTACGCGGCCGATGCCGTACCGACGAGCAGCATCGCAACGATGAGTGTCAGCCATGCGATCCTTTTCATACCAGTACATCAACGAATATGAGGTATAATGCTATCCAAATTGACCGAGAAGCCGCTGGCGTCCTGGCGGGGGAAAGACCTCCATGAGGGGCGGATCCTCGATACGCTGACGGTAATCTTTCGGAGCGGCGGGTGTTCCTGGAACCGATGCCGCATGTGCGGCTACCGGCACGAGCGCTATCCGGACCTTGCCCGGGACGAACTGGCCGAACGGCTGATCCGCCAGGTCCGCTGGGTGAAAGAGAACTTCCGGGACGAAGACTACCAGGTACTGAAGGTCTTTACATCGGGAAGTTTCTTCGATCCCGACGAGGTCCCCCCCGCCGCCCGGCGCACTGTTGCGGAGGCGTTCCGGGGCAAGGTCGTGATCGCCGAGACAAGGCCCGAGTATGTCGACGCAGAGGTGCTCCGGGAGTTCCGGGAGGGCATCGATACCGGCGCCTGGGCAAGACCGCTCTCCGTCGCCGTGGGCCTTGAGACCACAAACGACTTCATCAGGGAGAGGAGCATCGACAAGGGGTTCACGTACGCCGATTTCCTCCGCGCCGCAGCGGCCGCCCGCACCGCCGGCGTAGGCACAAAGGCTTACCTGCTGATGAAACCGCCGTTCCTGACCGAACGCGAGGCGCGCGACGACATGGTGCGCTCCATCAGGGACGTCTCCTCCGTTGCGGACAGCATCTCCATGAACCTCTGCACCGTCCAGGGCAGGACCGAGGTCGAACGCCTCTGGAAACAGCACGCATACCGGCCGCCGTATCTCTGGAGTGTCCTTGACGTGCTGATCGGATCGCCGGTGCATATCCTCTGCGACCCTGTCGGCGGGGGACAGATCCGGGGGCCGCACAACTGCGGCGCCTGTGACGGCCAGATCGTGAAAGGGATCGGCGACTACTCGCTCTCCGGCGATGTCGGGCTCCTGCGCGCCCTTGCGGAGACGGAGTGCAAGTGCAAAGAAGAGTGGGAGTTCGTGCTGGACCAGGAAGAGCCGTTCTGTATGCCGCTCACCCGTTAACACTCTTTTTTCTGTTCCACGAGCTGTTTTGCGAGCAGCGGGAGGAACGTCCCTGCATCGCTCACGACGCCGATCGCCTGCGTCGTGCCCCGGTCCATAAGTTTTGTCACCGATGCGGGGTTGATATCGACGCAGACGGTCTTGACGTATGACGGGAGGCAGTTCCCGACGGCGATCGAGTGGAGGAGCGTCGCGACCATCAGCACCATCCCGACGCCCTGGAGATTGCGGCGCATGGCGTCCTGTGCCTCCACGACGTTCGGGATCACGTCGGGGAGCGGTCCGTCGTCACGGATGGACCCGGCAAGCACAAACGGAATGCCCTTCTTCACACACTCATACATAATCCCCCCGGTGACGACCCCCTGATCGACCGCATTCTTGATGGACCCGGCACGCATGATCTCGCTGATGGCGTAAATATGGTGCTTATGCCCGCCGGTGATGAGCTTACCCGTCTTGATGTCCATTCCGAGCGATGTCCCGAAGAGGTTCGACTCGATATCGTGGGTGGCGAGCGCATTCCCCGCAAAGAGAACGTCGATGTAACCCTCGCGAATCATCCTCGCAAGGGCCCCTGCCGCTCCCGTGTGGACAATGGCCGGGCCGCCGACGAGCGCGATCTTCTCTCCTTTTTTCTTCATCTCGAGGATTTCGTGGGCGATCCTTGCGATGAGCGCCTCGCTCGGCCGCTCCGACGAGACGGTCCCGTGCATGAACTCAAACGCGCTGGCTTTCCTCGGCCGCTCCGGAAAGATCACCCTGACCCCGTTCTCGCTGACAACAACGGCATCGCCGGCCTTGATCTTTGAGATCGGGATGCAGTACGCTCGTTTTTCTTTCTCGTCGACGACAATATGGCAATCCATCTCGATATGCTCGACGGGCAGCCACTCATTTCGGTATTTGACGAAAGTAGGGTGGTTGGTGGTTGAGTAGAACCCTTTCGGAAGGATCCGGTCGCCCTCTGCCGGTATGAGGGTGACGTCGCTGATCTCGGGGGTGCGCGCGCCGAGCCGATGCAGCTCGGAGAGGATGGCGTCGAGTTGCTGGTCGGTGGGTGCGGCCACGCGCAGCCGCGCGTAACTGGTGTCCGTCTTCAGCTTCCCGACATTAAATGTGAGGATCTCAAATTCCCCACCCATATCCATGATCTTATCGAACACCAGGGTCATAATGCCTGAATCGATAATATGACCTTCAAGTTCGATTTCCCGGCAGAATTCCATATATAGAGATCGGCGATAGTCCGATAATACAGTTTCTCCCGAGAATTGACGGTGAAGGTGGGTGGCCTCATGGAGGCCAGGGCAGCCGCTTCCGACAGAGGTAATCCTGTACCAGTGCCAGTTCTTCGCGCGTGTTGATGTTGAAGACGAGCCGTCGATCCGAGAGGAGGAGGCGCAGTTCCTCCTCCGGGGCGTCGAGACCGCCTGCCGTCAGGATGTTGATCCCGGCAGGACAGGCCGCTATGCCGTCGATTGTCTCCGTGTATTGTGTGCGGCAACCGTGCTCTTCGCAGAGGGCGCGGGGCACCCATGTGGAGCAGGCCGGGGTTCCCGCCCGGCGCCAGGCGTCCTCGACGCCTGCAATGATCTCTGGCGCAAGGCAGGGGAGGTCGGATACGCAGGTGAAGACAGGTGTTCCTTCTTCCCCGAGGTCCTCCACCGCCGCACGGATATCCTCAACGTAGCCGACCCCTTCGGCTTCGTAGAGCGTGACCCCCTGTGCCCGGCACCAGTTTTTGGTAAAGGGTGTTTTGTGTGAGGCGATCACGACCACCTCGTGCCCGGCGGACGAAAAGGCGTCGATGACGTAGGCGAGCATCGGTCTTTCACAGACGGTGACGAGCGGTTTCTCGCCCATCTGGAGCCGGGAGCCCTCTCCCCCCGCCATGATCAGGGCAAGCATGCTTCGAGCGCCTCGACAAGTTGCATGTTCTCCTCCCGGGTCCGTACGGCCACGCGGATGTGACGGGGAAGCCCGAACGAACGACAGTCTCTGACCAGGATGCCGCGGGAGAGGAGCCGCCCGGTCAGCACCGACACCTCCATCGGGGCTTCTATGAGGATGTAGTTCGCAGACGGGGGCTCATACGTAAGGCCGAGGCTGTCCAGACGGTCGGAGAGCCATCCCCGTTCCCGGGCGACCCGCGCCCGCGACTCATCAAGCCTGTCATAGTGCCGGAAGGCCTCGATCGCAAAGGATTCGGCGAACGCGTTCACCGTCCAGGGGAGGCGCGCCGTCTCCACCCTCTCAATGAGTTCAGGCGTGCCGAACCCGTACCCGAACCTGATGCCCGGCACGGCGAAGCTCTTCGTCAGGGAGCGCAGGACAAAGAGGTTCTCGTGAGAGACGCCGACAAAACTCTGGCGGGGGTCGGCAAGTTCGATGAACGCTTCGTCGAGGAAGAGGCGCGCTCCCTGCCCGGCGGTCTCGTCAAGCAGCTGCAGGACCTCCGGGCGGGAGTAAAGCGTGCCTGTCGGGTTGTTCGGATTGCAGAGGAACCAAACAGCAGCCGCGCCGTCATCGACGGTGCATCGGGCGCCGGCAAGCCTTACCGCCATCTCATACTCGGCAAACGTCGGGGGCCTGATACAGGCAGCATCCCCTGCCCCGAGCACGGCAGAACAGAACGCGCGGATCAACTCGACGGACCCGTTGCCAACAGCAACCTCCGCCGCATCGCGCCCGAATGTCCGCCCTATCACCTCTTTAAGTGTCTCATATCGGTCGTCCGGGTAATCTTTCAACGCCGAAGGGTCCGGCGTCCAGGGAATTTCCGGTGGGTAGGGGTTTATGTTAGCGCTGAAATCAAGCAGCTCGCCCTGCTCCCGGGTGCGATACCACCGCACCCGTCCGCCGTGTTCCACCCTTTCGGGAAGGTTCTCTCTCATATTTCTGGCAATCCTGTGAAGGTACGTTGTCGGTCGCTATTCATAAAACCGTTATGTCGGACTCAGATTCATTTCATAAGTTTTTTATACTATCCGGTGATTATTATGGCTTATCTGATGAAGTCAGACGAGGAGATTACGATTGTCTGACAAATGGCAGACCCTTGGCTGCTAAATGTCAGATATAAGTGATTGAGATGATGGATCGGATAACAATCAGATTGCCCCGGCAGCAGGTTGAGATGCTCGAGAAGTTGGTGGAGGCTGGCGAATTCCCCACGGTATCGGAGGCCGTGCGCTATTCCGTCAGAGCACTTCTAGAAAGGCATGGAAACCGTGTTCTACACGAGGCCGACCAGATTTCATTCCAAGTTTAGGAGGTATATGATGCAGACGATCATCAACGAGGCATTGAAACATGCAGAACGCGATAGGTATCAGAAGGCAGACGCGATCGAGGATGAAGACGACATCCTCGGTCAGCCGCGTATCGTCATCGTAGGATGCGGCGGTGCAGGCAACAACACGATTAACCGCCTGTACCACATGCAGGTCAATGGTGCAGAGACGATCGCGATCAACACGGACAAGCAGCACCTGGACATGATCCAGGCTGATAAGAGGGTGCTTGTCGGCAAATCGCTCACCAAAGGCCTTGGAGCCGGCGGTTTCCCGGATGTCGGCAAACGCGCAGCCGAGATGGCCCGACCGACGCTCGAGGGCCTGCTCAGCGACGCGGACCTGGTTTTCATCACTGCCGGCATGGGTGGAGGCACCGGTACGGGAACAGCCCCGGTTGTCGCACAGATTGCAAAAGATCAGGGAGCAATCGTCGTCGGCATGGTCAGTTACCCCTTCCAGGTCGAGAAAGCCCGTCTTCTCCGTGCGGAAGAGGGACTGGAAGCTCTCTCGGCTTCCGCCGACTCGGTGATTGTGCTCGACAACAACCGCCTCATCAAATACGTGCCGAACCTGCCGCTCGGTCAGGCGTTCTCGGTCATGGACCAGCTCATTGCGGAGACGGTCAAGGGCATCAGCGAGACAATCACCGAACCATCGCTCATTAACATCGACTACGCGGACGTGCGTGCTATCATGAGCAAGGGTGGCGTCGCCGTGATGCTCGTCGGAGAGAGCAAGCAGCAGAACAAGGCCGAAAGCGTCGTCCATGAGTGCCTGAACCACCCCCTGCTGGATATCGACTACCGGGGAGCAACCGGGAGCCTCATCCACATCACGGGCGGCAACGACCTGACCCTCCAGGACGCCGAGGAGATCGCAAGTTCCCTGACCTATGAACTCGATCCCCACGCGGACGTCATCTGGGGAGCGCGGGTGAACAGCGATTATGAGGGGAAAGTTCGCGTCATGGCGGTCATGACCGGCGTTAAGAGTGCACAGATCCTCGGGAGCCAGCGCGTCTACGAACCGACAGCGCAGCGGTCCAGCGCACCCATCGGCAAGCGCGTGGCGGGGGACGCGCAGAGTGGGCATCTCATTGACTTCCTCTAATCCCATCCTCTCTTCTCATATCTTTCTGGCTGGAACCGGTCGGCGGTATGCCCTCCGGTCCATCTACGAAATACTTAATAGTAGAGATGACGTTTGAATTATAGACGTTCTTGTATAATCCCTCCAGCACGGGTGTATTGTGCAGAGCGCAGAACCTGTGGGTCTCTGCGATTGCCAGGTATCGGGGTTGAACACATGAGCAGACAGATGAACGACGGTCTCGATTACGAGCCGGGAAACGTCTTTTCTTGTGGTGTAGCCGCTTACATGAGCCTCCGGTATACCTGCAGCGCACGGGAGCGGTCCCGCTGGCGGGAATATAGGATTGGTACCGAATGTCGAGGATTGGTTGAGAATGCTGAACGATCTGATTGAGAAGAGAAAAAAAGTCCTTGCGGAGTCTGAACAGCACAAAGATCGGCGTAATGAGTTGAATGCCCTTGCCAGCAAAAACGCCCGTGAGCGCAACGCGTTAAACACGCAGACCCGCGAATTCGTTGAGGAGGCGCAGCAGCACAAGGAGCAGCGGGACAAAATCAACGAGGAAGTTCAGGCGCTGAAGGACCAGAGGAACGAGTACAACGACAAGGCCAACGCGCTTTTCGAGGAGATCGAGTCCTTTAAGAAAGAACACGGCAATCTCCGGAACCGGGGCATCAGGGAACTGCAGAAGCAGATCGAACTCCTGGAATTCAAGCAGCAGACCGAGGTCTACAGCACCGATAAAGAGCGTGAACTGATCGAGAAGATCAAGCAGCTGAAGACGGCGGCGAAGGACCAGGAAGCTGAATTTGAGCAGAACAAGGAGATGCGGACGAAACTCACCGATGCCCGGGAGTTTCGCAGATTGGCCTCGGAGATCCACAAAGAGGTCACGGAGAAGGCCGAGGCCGCACAGCAGCATCATGACCTGATGGTGGAGTCCTACCGGAAAGCCGACAAGTCCCGAGAAGAAGCGGATGCGGCCCATCAGAAGTTCGTTGAAGCCCAGGAGGCAGCGGACGAGGAGCACAGGCAGTTCATTGCCTGCCAGAAAGAACTTCGGGACTACGACAAGGTGATCTCGGGCCTGCGGAAGAAGACCAAGAAGACCAAAGTCACCAAGGAACAGAAGGCCGTCCGGAAAGAGGCGGAGCGTGTCTTCCAGCAGTTCCGTGATGGTGAAAAGATCACGACCGACGACCTGCTCCTGCTGCAGCGTGCAAAACTTATTTAATACTTTTTTACTCCCCGCTGCAAATTATTTAATAGGAGCGGGGGAGATATTCTAGTGGATGGCAAAAGAGCGGACGCTCGTCCTCTGTGTTGATCGTGACGACGATCTCGGGTTCAAGGCCCAGGTAGACGGTCCCATCGTAGGCAGAGAAGCATGCCTCCATGCAGCGACCGCTCTTGCCCTTGCCGACCCTGAGGACTCAGACAGCAACGCGATATTCGAGACAATCAAAATTTATGACCATCTCACCGAGAAAGGAGAAGAGGTTGCCGTCGCCGTCATCTGCGGCAATCATATGAATATGCTTGAGGGAGACCGGCGGGTAGCGTCCAGTCTCGATGCGATCCTGCAGGCGACGAACACGACGAACTGCATCCTGGTGACGGACGGCGCGGAAGATGAGTATGTCCTGCCGATCATCCAGTCCCGGGTGCCGGTCAGCAGTGTGCGGAAAGTTGTGGTCAACCAGATGCCGGACCTCGAGGGGACCTACTATATCCTTAAGCGCCTCCTTGACGACCCGAAAGTCTCGAAGATCGTGCTCGTGCCGCTCGGCCTCGTCATGCTCTTCTATGCCGTGGGATACCTGCTTGGATACCCCGAGGGCGCAACCATCGTTGTTGTCGGCGTCATCGGCACGTATCTGCTCTTTAAGGGTTTCGGGATCGACGAGGTCTTCGGGTATTTGATCAACTCGTTACAGGCGTCGCTGCACGGCGGGAGGTTCACCTTTGTCGCCTACATCGCCGCAATACTGCTCGGTATCGTCGGGGTCATTCTCGGGCTCGTCAGCCTCCTCAGTTATTATACCGCCTCCGGCATCTTCTTCCAGGTGCTCGCGTTCATCTACGGTTCCATCGCCTGGTTTACAGCCGCCGGCCTTGTTGCAGCGGGGGGAAAGATCATCGACGTCTTCTTGAACGAGCGGGAGGCGCTCCGGAGGGTGATCGCCCTGCCGTTCTTCGTGCTCGCCATAGGGGCCATCGCCTACGGGGCAAGCATCTATATCCTCTCGATCAGCAGCGAGATCTCCGGGTTCCCCGTAACGAACCCGGATGGCGTAAAGTACATCATCTTCGCCACAATCGGGGGCCTCTTCTGTGCCTTCCTCGGCGTCTATCTCCAGTCGCTCCTTGGCCGGTGGGTGGACGAGCGTGGACTGGTCACGCTGAAGAGAGAAGCATGAACCACTCCGCCCGGCATTGATGGGCCGGTATAGTGCCAGCACTGCGGTGGGAGCCGCGAGATGCCACCCAGGAAGGGCCCGCGAACCTCTGCCATATCCGGAGCACTTGTGTACGATACTTCGACCGGTTAGACACATGAGGTCAGAATCCGGAACCGACTTTTCCCGAGGTTGCCCCAAAACGCCTTGCCGGGGGGACGCCCTCTCCCTATCCCTTCCCGAGTGGTGATATATTGTCTTCCTGCGGAAGATAGCAGGAGGCACCGTGAAAGTGTGACTCCCAATGGAAAGTTGTTTCACCGTCCTTGCCTGAATATGGTTCAGATGGTAAAAACTTTAGATATAAGTGTTCCGATCGGGGTGTACCGAAGGTTCAGAGATCTTTTTAGGACGACCTCATGGAAAATTGTATGGGGAATTTCGATCGAGGTGGATCAGCGGTTCGCAAACGGTGAAGTCGGCCGCACTCATCAGGGTTAATCGGGCAACAATCCTATCGTCAAGGGCGGGGCACGAACGGGGCCTTATCCGGCCCCGTTCATAGCCTCATGCAAAATAGCCGAACCCGTCGGAGATCTCGCTGACCTGCTCATAGTGCCGGACATCCTGCGGCGCTTTGATGGTGAGCGAAGGCACAACCACCCCGAACCGGTGCCCCGGGAACCAGTATGACCCATCTCCGTAGTCTTCTGACACATTGGCCACGCGCACCACAGCGTGATCAAGATCGAGCTGCTGAACCTCAGTGTCGTTGAAGTTGAGCACATCGAGCGCTTTCTGTTTCAGATCGCCCTTTCCGAGGAGGAGGACAAGGATACCGACGCCGTCGTCTATCGTATAGTTCATGGTGACGACGGCATCCTCTTTCTCCAGTTGAACGGTGATATTCTGCACCGTAATGTAACTGTATCGCTCATCGTCCCCGGCCACAGCAGGAGCGACGAGAGCGGACATCAGCGTCAGCACCAATCCGATCGTCACCCACTTCATAGTGTATACAATGTAGGGGTATGAGTCATAAAACCTTTATGGTTGGTTGGGGGCAAGGAGTGACCGGATATTACACTATCCGCTGAATCGCTCCTCTAAAACCGGGTTTTGAGGAGTTCCGGCACTTCCCAGCGCAACCGCAAGGAACGCCGAAGCGACGGAAAAAACCACCCCGGAGGGCGGTTTCACCACGCTTTTATCCGTCGCGCCCCCGGCCGGACTGCCCAAAAAGAGTGAACCCGGGGTGTCTCACTTTGCATGAGTGAGGACAATCTCGATACTCGATACGTTCGTCTTACCGGTATCGGTATCGATCATCTCGGTCGAGGTAAAGATCTCTTTCTTGTTCACGTTCTCCAGGAACCGGTTGAGCGCGATCTCCGCCGTATCAACTGCACGGGAGATAGCCTTTCCCCGGGCCTTGATTGCAACTTCCTCCGCTCCGTTGTTGAACTGGGTGACTACCGCAAGCACATAGTTCATGACTGGTTTGTTTCCCACGAATACTGTGTTATCCTTTATCATTAGCCCACCTCGTCTAAAGATACTTCTTCGAGTGTATCAGCTCGGCGTTGAGGACGGATGCGCCTGCAGCTCCGCGGATGGTGTTGTGCCCGAGTGCAACGAACCGTAATCCTTCCCGGATTCTCCCAACAGACACTGTCATGCCCCGCCCCCGGTTACGGTCAAGCCGTGGCTGCGGACGGTCGGACTGGTCGAGGAGCTCAACTGCCTTTGCCGGCTGTAAGGGTAGATTGCTGAAAGGCGACTTAAAGGTTGCGTAAACTTTTTTCACTTCCGCCACCGGCTCCTTCACGTCGACCCAGACCGCAATGGTATGCCCGTCGATGACAGGGACCCGATGACAACTTGCACTCACCCTGAACGGGGCCGGGGTCACCTCGGAACCGTCGAACGTTCCCATGATCTTCAGAGTCTCGGTCTCCAACTTCTCTTCTTCAGAGCCGATGTAGGGGATGACGTTGTCGTAGATGTCCATCGCGGAGACACCGGAAAAGCCGGCTCCCGAGATCGCCTGCATGGTCGCCGCACGCACGTCGTGGAACTCGAACGATCTGAGGGGTGCAAGGGCCAGTGTAAGGACGATTGTCGAGCAGTTCGGATTGGTCACGATAAACCCGTCACGTCCCCGGTCCCGCTGGACGTCGATCAGGCCCAGGTGGTCCGGGTTGACCTCCGGGATCACCAGCGGGACATCGGGGTCCATACGGTGCGACCGGGCGTTGCTGCAGACGGCAATGCCCGCATCGGCAATCTCGGTCTCAAGGGGTGTCGCTACCTCCGCAGGCAGCGCCGAAAAGACAAGGTCGCAGTCCTTCAGGCTCTCGACGGTCGTGGGGGTGACAACAACATCGCCGACGTTGTCCGGGTACGGCGCATCGAGGCGCCAGTTGACCACCTTGCCATACGGTTTTCCTGCACTCCGTTCAGAGGCGGTAAGCGTCTGGAGATGGAACCAGGGATGATCCGCTAACAGTTGAACGAAGCGCTGTCCCACAGCTCCTGTGGCACCAAGCACTCCTACATTAATCATAGACAAAAATATCTGTAGTGTTGGTGGTATTAAAGAGTATGTTTCTTTATTCCATTGAGATTGCCTCAGACGGACACTCGTCGACGCAGGTCTCGCACTCGACACAGAGATCGATATCCACTTTTGCTTTGCCGTCTACCATGCTGATGGCGGAAGCCGGACAGACATCTACGCAGGTTTCACAGGCGGTACACTTCTCAATATCAACAACTGCTGGCAACTTCGTTCCTCCGAATACCCATACTTTATGTGCGTGTCAAAAAATAAATTTTGCTTCCCCTTTCACAGTCCGAGGACTTCCTGCATGGTGTAGATGCGCGGTTCTCTGCCGACAACCCACCGGGCGGCCCGGACCGCACCCTGGGCGAAGACCGCCCGGTCGTAAGCCCGGTGGGAGATCTCGATGCACTCATAATTCCCTGCAAAGAGGACGGAGTGATCGCCGACGATATCGCCGCCGCGGACGACGTGCACTCCGATCTCATCTTTTCGTTCGGTCTCGCCGACACGGCCGTAGACCTTCTCGCGGGTCCCGAGTTCCTGGTCCAGGATCTCAAGAATGGTCTTTGCCGTGCCGCTCGGGGCGTCCTTCTTGTAGCGGTGGTGGGCTTCCGTGACCTCGATATCGTAGTCGCCGAGTTGTCTGGCCGCCTCCCGCACGAGTTTCCAGAAGATATTGACGCCTACTGAGAAGTTGCTCGATATCACCGCAGGGACGTTCCCCTCAACGGCATCTCGGATAACTTCTCTCTGTTCGGGGGAGAATCCAGTCGTCCCGACGATGAGCGCCACATGATTTCGGGCTGCCGCCCTGACGTTCTCGACCGCGGCAGCCGCAACGGTGAAGTCGATGAGGACATCCGGCTTTTTTTCGTTGAGGAGCGCGTCAATCCGATCGGCCGGAACCACTTCTCTCCCAAAAAGCGTCCCTGCCCGCACGTCGCTCCCGCCGACGAGTTCCATGTCGGGGGCTTCGTTCACGATCCGACCGATGGTGGTGCCCATTCTCCCCAGGGCTCCGGATACGGCAACCTTAATCATAGTTCACCAGCACTTTTCTCAGTTGTTCCGTCTTCGCTTCGTCGAGTTCGTCGAGCGGCAGCCGGACCGAACCCGCGGCCATCCCGAGGAGTCCCACCGCCTTTTTCACGGGTATGGGATTTGTGTCGATGAACATCGCCCGTATGAGCGCGGCAAGTTCGTAGTGCAGGTCCTGTGCGCGGGCAAGATCGCCTGCACGGAAGGCGTCGTACATCTGCACCATCCGACCGGGGTCAATGTTTGCTGCAACCGAGATCACGCCCGCGCCCCCCAGCGCGAGGACCGGGAGGGTCATCGCATCGTCCCCGGAGAGCACGATGAAGTCTTCGTCCCGCGTCCCTTCGATGATACGGGAGATCTGGGTGATATCCCCGCTTGCCTCCTTGATCCCGACGATGTTCGGGTGCCGGGCCAGTTCAATCACGAGATCGGGCTGGAGGTTCTGTCCCGTCCGGCCGGGGACGTTGTAGAGGATGACCGGCAGGTCGAGGTCGGCCAGCTTCGTGAAGTGCTTGATGAGCCCGGAGCGGTTCGGCTTGTTGTAGTACGGGCTGATGACGAGCGCACCGTCCGCGCCCGCGTCCTTCGCCGACCGGGTCAGGTGAACCGCCTCTGCCGTGTTGTTCGATCCGGTCCCTGCAAGCACCGGCACCCGCCCGTCGACAACCTCGACGGTCTCACCGATCACCCGCTCGTGCTCCTCAAACGTGAGCGTCGCCGACTCCCCGGTCGACCCGCAGGGGACGATACCGTGGACGCCATGCTGCAACAGCGACTCTATGTTGGACCGTAATCCTTCAATATCGAGACTCGCCCCGGAGTCCCGGTGAAAAGGGGTAATGATTGCCGGAAGGATTCCCTCAAACATATAGTGAGGTTTACCGCTTCTTTGTATTTATCTTTCGTGAGATGTACCCGGCAACCCTGTTCCGGACATCCTTGCTGTCGATCACGGCAACTTCGGCGACGGCATGCTTATTTTCTTCAAAATCTCCGCTGAACCTGTCGCGATGCTTGACAATGAGCTCCTCACCGAGGTTCTTGATATACGATGGTTTTATTCCCATGTGGACCTTCCCTTATAATTGTGCATAGGTAATGCGATTTGACAGTTTAAGAATATTTTGTGCGACCTGGGCCGGGTCCTCCGCGAGGACCCTGATCATCGGCTCTTTCCCTACGGCTCCCCGGTCGTAGATGATATCGGGAACGCCTTCCTTGCAGCAGGACGCGACGCCCCAATCCATCGTCTGAACCCCCGGCGGCTCTCTTGCCCGGTCAAAGGAGCAGACCTCGAAGAAGAGGTTCTCCAGTTCCTGAAGGACCGCTGCGGAGAAGCGGATGTTTGCCGCGCTCCGGATCCGGGGGTCAAAGTGCATTGTCGTAAGGACGACCCGGGCCACGTGGTCGCTTGCTCCGAACGCGATCTCCCCGACGGGGTGGACCCGGTCGCCGAGCCTGACGATCCGGCCGAGGACCCCGGCGACATCGTCCCTGCCATGCGCGTCGGGCAGAGCGTAGACGATGTTCATTCCGACCTCCGGGATGAGCCGGATGTCCATCCGCTCGGTAAGAAGCACTACGGCCTGTTCCAGCCGGTCGATCACCCTTTCGCGGTCTTCCTGTGTCATGCTCCCGATCTTCGTTCCGGGTGCCATATATGGGTTGCGCTCGGGGCAGTCATGCATGTCGCCCCCCCGCTCGCCCCGGGGATAGAGATATACCTGCACGTATCCAACCTCTCTGCATGGATTTACGGATTCTTGAGGTTCTGGCTGCAATCGGGTCCCTCGCACTCTTCATCGTGGTGCTGGTGATGCTGCCCGCACAGATGGAGGGGATGACGGGACTCTCATACATCGTTGCGCTGGTCATCTTTATCGCCGCGCTCAGCGTCGCGGGTTATGCGATCGATAACATGGCCGCCTGATCTCTGCCCGGAAAAAACCCCTCGCTTACACAATACCGTTTTTCCCGGTCCCCTTGTCCGACAGGGGCGGAAAAGAGGTCAACTTCGTTTTTTCCGGATGTTCTTCTTGAACCGGTAGTAACTTAAGGGGTGATTGACCCGCTCGCAGTCCTTATTCCGGTTGGCGCAGAGTCCGAAGGTACGCATGGTGGCGCAGGAGGGCGGGGTATACTCGGTGCCGCCCCGGCCGGAGATGTGCTCCACCTGGTACATCGTCATATCCAGGTCGAAATCGGGAGCCTGCGCGAAGACCTCCGCAATCCGGGTGGTGTCCATCCCGATGGTATGGAGGAACGACGTGATGGCGAACCGGCCCATATGCGTCAGGTTCGCCCCGGTAGTGATTGCCTGGATGAGCGCGTTGATGCAGGGCGGAAACGCCTCCTCCTTGATCTCGCCGAACTCTTCGAGGACCTGCTGCTGGCGCAACGCGGCGATCTCTTTTGTAACCGCTGCGAGACGTTCACAGATCGCGGGAGGGACGCGGAGCGGCAGTTGATCGACGAGGATGACCCGGATCCGCTCCCGGATAAGTTCGTCGATCTCGCCCGGCTCAAGCGTCACATTTCCCTGCTGCACGTCCCTGTTGACGAGCCGCCAGCGCTGGTCGCGCAAGTGGGGCACCAACTCCACGTACGCGGTGACCGGCAGGGTCGAAGTCCCGGCATCGATGCCGATGCTCCAGGCGACGAACCGCCGTATCTCCGGGTCCTCGGTCGCAAGGAAGAAGGATGCGCGTTCCGCTTCGTAGCGCGCAAGGCGGTCGATGAGGGACCGGTCGCCCAGGCAGGAGACCAGCATCCGGGCAAGCGCGTAACTTGCAATCTCAATTTCGGGTTTGAGGTTCGGCGTCTTCTCGTCCTGGAACTCCTTCTTCGCCATGAGCGCAGCGCTGACGCGCTCCTTTGCCCGTTCGAGCGCCACACCTCCCTGGCTGCTTGAAAGGAACTCTTCGAGCGACTCAACGTGTCGGCGTGCCAGCTTCTGCGACTCTTTCAAAAATGGGTATTTCGTGAGTTCTTTCTGATCAAGGACAACATCCATTAATCGGCCTCAATCCGAGGGGCAAGGAGGTACTCAACGCGGCCGTTGCCGTCCGCAATAGTAAAGGCAAACCGGACCGGGTGATCGATGCCGAGGTAGACCTCCACCTCATCCGCGCGTGCCATGACCCGGCCCATGTCTTTGAGGTAATCGATCGAAAAGAGCGAACGGGCCCGCACCGGGTTGAGTGCGACGAGTTCGTCTTCGCCGAGCGCGAGTTTGATGTGGTCGGTGTCGCCCTCCGCCTCCATGTAGAAGGTCATGGTATCGGGGTCGATCCCGAGAGCAATCTTGTCGGAGATGACGGCAGCCGCTTTGATGGCGTTGTTCAGCGCGTCGCCCGAGAGGACTGCTTTTCCGGGGAGGTCGATCCCCGGCGGGTTCGGGTCCTTCCGGATGGTGTTGACGTCGAGGAGTGTGATCGAGTAGCGGTAGCCGCCAAAACTCAACTCCAGTTTTCGCTCTTCATCAAGCAGGCTCAAGGTCAGCGCATCGCCTTTTCCCATCATCCCGAGGATGTTCTTCATCTTTGCGATGTCCAGACCCAGTTCTCCGGCGGTTGCCGAAAAAGTGTTGAACGCCGTACTCTGGAGTTCCAGGGAGACCATGGCCACATTGGCAGTATCAACTGCTCGCGTCCGGATCTGATCCTCGGCTGTGTGCAGACGGCACTCCGTCACCAGTGCGGCGATCGCGTCAATGGATTCCCGAAAAATTTCTGCATCAATCGTTGCCTTTAACATTGTGACCCCTTATCAAACTCTCGTTTACGTATATAATCGCGTTTTACATTATAGTGTTTTACGTTTATCCTCCAGCCGGAGTGAGGCGGCTGGAGTTACATACATTCATAGTTTACTGCATCGAACACATACATATATTACTCCTGATCATGCTGATAGTATATAAGGTGCCGTCTATCATCTTCAAACGGAGGGTTATCTCGCAATGGGTTCTCAATGGACAAAAGACAGCGTCTATAGAAAGGCGATGAAAGCAGGGTATCGGGCGCGGGCGGCCTACAAACTGCTGGAGATCCAGCAGAAGAACGGGATCATCAGGCCGAGCGACAACGTCGTCGACCTCGGGGCGGCGCCGGGGAGCTGGCTGCAGGTGCTCCGCGACCTGACCGGGGGAAACGTCGTCGGTGTGGACCTCAATCCGATTGCGCCGATGGAGGGCGTCACCACCATTGTCGGGGATTTTACCGACCCTGCCGTTCAGGAACGCATCCGCGAGGAAGCCGGGGGAATCGTCAATGTCATCGTCTGTGACGCCTCTCCGAAACTCTCCGGCCAGAAGAGTTACGACCAGGCCCGGGCGATCGGGCTTGGCGAGGAAGCCCTGGCGTTTGCGTGTACGATCTTAAAGCCCGGCGGCAACATGGTGGTAAAATCGTTCCAGGGGGAACTCTTCGGGGAACTGCTCGCCGAAGTAAAGAAACGCTTCTATTCCGTCCGGGGATATCGGACGAAGGCGTCGCGGAGAGGGAGCGCCGAGACCTATATTATTGCAAAGAATTTCAAGGGAACCTGCGATGGTGCTGAAGGACCCGTATAACAGGACCGTGACCAACCTCCGGATCAGTCTGACCTCCCGGTGCAACCTGCGGTGCATCTACTGTCACGCGGAAGGTGAGGTGAACCCGGAGGAGCAGATGAGCGCCGAGGATATCGCCGAGCTGATGCGGGTGGGCGTGCGGTTCGGTATCAGGAGCATCAAGTTCACCGGCGGAGAACCCCTGCTCCGCCGTGACCTCACGGAGATCATCCGCTCGGTGCCGCCGGGCGTCGAGTCATCCCTGACGACGAACGGGACGCTCCTCGCCGCAAAAGCTGCGGAACTCAAAGAGGCCGGGCTTGCCCGGGTGAACGTCAGCCTCGATACGCTCCGCCCCGAACGCTACCGGGCCATCACGGGGAAGGACTGTCTCGCGGACGTTCTCGCCGGGATCGATGCGGCGATCAAGGTCGGCCTGACGCCGGTCAAACTCAATATGGTCCTTCTCGAGGGCATCAACGAGGATGAGGTCGACGATTTCATGGCGTTTGTCCGGGGCAAGCGCGACCTCATCCTGCAGGTCATCGAACTCATGGAGTTCAACGAGTGCAAGTTTCACGGGGACGTGGACAGCGTCGAGCAGGAATTGAACGAGCGGGCAACCCAGGTCATCACCCGCAGGATGCACCACCGGAAGAAGTACTGCCTCGACGGCGCCGAGGTCGAGGTGGTCCGCCCCCTCCACAACACGGAGTTCTGCGGGTTCTGCAACCGCCTGCGCGTGACCTCGGACGGGAAACTCAAGCCCTGCCTCCTCCGGAGCGACAACCTTGTCGACACCCGGGGAAAACACGGCAAGGAACTGGAAGACGCGTTCCGGGAAGCCGTAAGCAGGCGTAAGCCGTTCTTCACGTGACGACCCGTCAGGCGCGAATTCAAGCCCCGGACCTATTGGTCCGTCGGCACGCGAAAACGCTCCGCGGTTTCTCAAGCTCCGGACCCATCGGTCCGCCGGCACTCGCAAA
>NZ_DANC01000059.1:0-9881 GCF_002499755.1 Methanoculleus sp. UBA291
GCAAAATAAGGTGCAATGATCCAGTAGTGTCCTACGAAACAACCGGTATCTGAGATCCCACCCGGGTGTTCCCGCTCGTATGCGAGTCCGGGACACGGCTTTCCCTGGGGTATCGCAATGACTGCCCTCCCTTTCAAAGGGGGAGGAGTGGAGCGGGAGGAAGGTCGTCAGGGCCCAGCGGCAAGTCGGAGCCCCCTGTGCGTCGAGCGAGCGAAATCACTGAGCGTCCGCGTCTGTCGCATCAACAGCAATGAACATTCCGCGAAGCGGTATGCGAGGAGCGGGCCAGATCAGGTGCTGACGCCGGAGCGGCGCGACGAGCCAGGGGCGTCTTCGTCCCAACAATCAACCGAAGAGAAACAGCGAGGTGATGTGAAGCGAGCCGGAGGAGAGTGAGCGCCGGGAAATGAAACGAGGACGAACAAGCATGACCGAGCGTCTGCCGCATAGTTGTTTAGGAAGGTCGCTGCTCGTCTCGCAAGCTCGCATCGAAACATATAACAGAGATGGTGTGTCAACGGTTGATGGGAAAATCTCAACGAATTAAAATTTTGGTTAACAACAGGAGATGCATCAGCACCGAGGATAGTGTCTTTTGCATATAGGGATAATCATTGAGTGACATGAAGATCTCCGGTTTGAATGCAGGCCCCTTCATAAACACACCGCCGGCAGTTATGGAGAGTGTTCATCCGACAACGCCGCATCTTCATCCTGCCTGCGCTGATACGAAGATAATCCTCCACCATCCAGACCGATGTACCGGATGCAGGCAGTGTATGACCGCATGTTCTTTTAAGAATTTCAATACCTACAACTACGATCTGTCTCTTTGCAGGGTGATCCGGGGCCCCGATAACGAATTCGTGAGGATACACTGCCATCACTGCTCCGATCCGATGTGCCTTGCGGCCTGTCCTGTTGGCGCTATATCCAAGGACCCGCAGACCGGGATTGTAACTATTGATAAGATGCGGTGTATCGGGTGCAGGTCGTGTACCTGGGCATGCCCGATATCCGTGCCCCAGATGCAGCGGGGCCTGAAGGCGATGACCAAGTGCGATCTCTGCGGAGGGGATCCGAGCTGCATCAAGGTCTGTTCCGCCAGGGCGATAGAGCTGGTATCCAGGGAGGAAAATCGCTGATTTCATGAGGTGAGAGGAATGAGCGACATATTTCCCTGGCGGCGCCCGGTTAAAGTCCCGATTCCCACAACTGTGAAGGCGCAGTTGATCAGGCATTTCTCGATAGGCCTTCTCTATCCCATCAATGAGGAGATCATGGAGTACCGACGCAAATCGGGACTTGAGCCGGTTCCGCCCACAGCCCACCGGTACCCGGAGGCTGTAGAGGACGTTCAAACCCTGATCAAAGCCATGAAGGTTGACAAGAAGATCGGACTCGACCTCGATACCATGGAGTACCAGTGTTAAATGGCTGACATCCCGAATTCGTCAAAAGATAATGCCATCGCTGTAAAATCCCGGTACTCGTTCTTCCTGGGCTGCGTGATGCCGGTCAAGATGCCGTGGGGCGAATCTGCCATCATGCACACCCTGCCGGAACTCGGGGTCGACCTTGAGTATCTCAAAAAGGGGACCTGCTGCCCGCGGGCCGGAGTCTGGAAATCCGTGGACGAACGGGTCTGGCTCACGCTGGCATCGTATAACCTGCTCCAGGCGGAAGGTGACGGGCGCGACGTGTTGGTCTCATGCAACGGCTGCTATGTCACCCTGTACGAGGCAAACCAGCTCCTCAAAGAGAACCCGGAGAAGTTAAAACAGGTAAACGAGTACCTGGCAGAGGCCCACAGTCACTACAATGCCTCCATCAGGGTCAGGCACCTCCTTGAGGTCCTGTATGAGGAGGTGGGTCTCGACCGCATCAGGAGAGAATCGCGGAAGGTCCCCATACGGGTGGCCATTCACCCGGGCTGCCACATGCGGATATTCGACGACGGGCGGCTTGTCAGGTATTTTTCCGAATTGACCGGAATTCTCGTTGATGAGGTCGTTCCCTATGAAGAGGAGCAGATGTGCTGCGGACTGCAGGCAAATCTTGCAGACCGTCATTTTGCGACCTATGAGCGCGCAAAAAAGAAGTTTGATGCAATCAAAGCCCTCAACGTGGATGCCCTCGTGATCGTCTGTTCCGGCTGCTACGACCAGTTTGAACGGGCGCTCCAGATCTTAAAAAAAGAGATCGGGTATGAGTTCGGAATCCCGATCATCCACCTGGCAGAACTCCTTGCCCTCTCCCGTGGGATCGATCCCGGTGACTTCGGGATGCGGTACCTGAGGACGGCACCGGTCGACGCAATCATCGCAAAGTGGGAGAGTGACCGGAGATGAAGCCCTATTTCGCAGTCTCGATGATCATTCTGGTGATCAGTGTTGTCGGGGCGATATTCCTGCCCGAGCTGAACGGTTCACCCATGCTGCTTTTCCTGTTTGCAGAGCTTGGCTCGCTGGTATCGTTCTATATTTTTTTCTCGGTGATCATCCCGACACTTATCCCAGAGTACAGGAACGTCGATGAGAACTTCAATTGCGGGGCAAGCGAGCTCTACCTTACCAGGGACGAGATATACACACCTGAATCGCCGTTCGGGAGCGTGGACGATGAGTGAGAAAAAGCCCTCGCTTGAGGTCACCGAGATCCCGGCGGATAAGATCAGCGCCGAGGTCTCATCTCTCCTGAACCGGGGGGCACGGATGTTGTACGCCTCCGGGGTCGATATGGGAGTCCCCGGGATCAGGATAGACTATTATTTCACGTTCGATGATGAAATTCCCGGCCGGAACCTGGCACTCCGGACGTTTGTAAACCGGAAAAAACCGGTCATCGAGTCCGTGACGCCGATCACGACCCAGGCGGACTGGGCGGAGAGGGAGATGATCGAGTTTCTGGGGGTAGAGGTAAAAAACCATCCTGATCCCCGGCATCTCTGGCTGCCCCTCAACTGGGAGGACATGCATACCAGTACCCGCCAGCAGCAGGACCCCCGGAGCGAGAGAATCGATACCGGCCCCACGGCTCACCCGCCTCACGATAACATCTTCACCAAGCAGCTGTCCGTGGTTCCGTACGGGCCGTACCATCCTGCCTTGATCGAGAGCAATTACCTGAAGATGTCCGTTGAAGACGAGATCGTCAGGGATGCCGATCTCAAACTCGGGTTTAACCACCGGAGTATCATCAAGCTTATGGAGCGGCGCGATTACTACAAGGATCTCTTCCTGGCAGAGCGGATCTGCGGGTTCTGCAATGTCCATCACTCCCTGACCTTCGCCCAGGCTGTAGAAGAGATCGGAGGTATCGCGATTTCCAAAAAGGCCCGCTATGTCCGGACACTGCTCGGGGAGATGGAACGGATGAAGAGCCATATCCTTGCTATCGGTCTGATGGGCGATCTGGCCGGATTCCGGACCATGCTGATGCACGCGATCCGGATCCGCGAAGATATTCTCGACAGCCTGGAGGTCATGTCGGGCCAGCGGATCAGCCACGGCATCATCACCCTTGGGGGCATCAGGAACGATGTAACGCCGGTCCATACCGACGTCATTCTCTCAAAATTACAAGACCTCAAAAAATCGGTACCTGAATACTTTGACCAGTGCCTGGCAAACGATGTCTTCACCGGCAGGCTTCGTACAATCGGTGTTCTCACCCCGGATGCGGCCCGGGAGTCCGGTGCAGTCGGCCCGATCGCCCGGGGAAGCGGGCTGAACCTGGATATCAGGAAAAACCTGCCCTATGCGGCCTATGAGGATGTGGACTGGGATGTGGTTACTGAGAACGGAGGTGACTGTTTTGCACGGATGCAGGTACGGATGCGGGAGGTCCTTATGTCCCTGCATATCTGTGAGCAGTGCTGCGATGTGATACGATCATCCCCCTCAGAACCCGTCCCCCTGGTACATGAGCTGCCCTGCGGCGAGGGATTCTCAAGGACCGAACCCCCGAGGGGGGAGCTTCTCTACCATGTTGCTTCAAACGGCACAAACACCCCGGATTTCGTCCGCCTCAGGGTTCCCACCTTCCCGAATGTCAGGATAATGCTCAACCTGATTAAGGGCAGCACCATCGGCGACGTACCGGTGATCATCGGGAGTATCGATCCCTGTTTTTCCTGTACAGACCGTGTTACGACCCTAACCCCCCAAGAAACGGTGACACCGGGCAGCGAAGGATCATGACCGGGATATTCTGGATAAACCCTCTCATCGCGTTTTGTACGGGTATCCTCCTCTCGTTCCTGCTGCGGAAACTTACCGCCCGGATCCAGTCGCGCAGGGGTCCGCTGGTCAGCATTCCCCCGGCCTGGCGCGATATCGACCGGACAAAGATCTTCCAGCCGCTCTACGATATCCTCAAACTTTTCTCGAAAGATACATTTATTCCGGAGAAAGCAAGCCCGCTCTTTATTATCGGACCGGTCATGGCTCTTGTATGTGTTGCGCTCGCAACCCTTTTTGTACCCATAGCCGGGATCTCGTTTGATTATTCGTTTGGCCTGGTGGTCCTCGTCTACCTGCTGATGGGCGAGATCCTCTGTGTCATTGTCGGGGGAATCACGAGCGGGTCTCTGTTTGCCGTGATCGGGGGTGTCAGGGAGATCGAACTGATGCTCACCAATGAGATCCCCTTTATCCTTGGCACATTTGCCCTTGCCATCTCGTACGACTCTCTTTCCATCGAGGACATGATGGGGTTCAACCTTCTCCTCAACCCGTTTGCAGCAATCGTTGTCTTTCTCTCGATCCTCGTGAAACTGCATATAAAACCGTTTGACATCTCCGATGCGGAGTCCGAGATCGTGAGCGGCCTGACCACGGAATACAGCGGGAAACTGCTGGGGGTCCTCGAAGCCACCAGGCTGATGCTGATCTTTGTTCTGGTCGCACTGTTTGCCGATCTTTTCCTGTGGGTGCCTTCGTCCGGATTCATGGCCTGGGTGGTCTTTTTTGCCGGTGTGGGCGTCACTACCGCCATGATCGCGGTTGTCCACTCCCTGTTTGGAAGATTCAGGATCGATCAGGCAACCCGGTGGCTGCTCAGGGTGCCGCTGGCTCTCTCGGTGATTGCCGTAGTCTGGGCGGCGGCAGGGAGGTACGTACTGTGAAACTGTTCACGAAGGTGCGAGCCTTTGGCGGACTTGCCGCAAACCTGTTTCGTAAGCCGGTAACGGTCCGCGAATCGTTCGGCTTTATCGCATACCTGTCCCGGGGACTGCCGAGGCGCGATGCTCTCAGGTGCACGGGATGCGGCGCATGTAATGAGCGGTGCTCGAGCGGGGCGACGAGCGTCACGGATCACAAGGGCGTACGAACCGTGTCAATCGATAGTCTCAGGTGCCTTTACTGTGCACGGTGTGCGGATATCTGTCCCGAACAGGCGCTCGATCTCTTTTTTGGAACCGCCAGTCGCGAAGACGGTTTGACGGGAATTCCGTCGGCGGATGCCGTCGGTTCCGATCCGGGCAGACAGTGTTTGCATGATCACGAACTTGAGTTGTCTGCATCGGATCGGTATGCGCAAGCACTCAGTCTCTCCCATGAACGGGAGTCAAAGCAGATCACGGTTGATACCAGCCTGCCCCTCCAGCGATGCAGGGTCTGCGGCGCAGAGATGCCGGTCACCGAAAAATGCCTGCAGGTGACGGCGGACCGGATGCTTGCCCGTCTCAAACCTGAGACGGCCGTGATTGTCAGGAAGGATCTTGAGTTGTACCTGACCGCATGCATTTCCTGCCGGCAGAAGTTCAGTGTGAAATGGAATACCTACCCAAGGAAGTTCATATGAGTCTTTCAGGCACCTTTCTTAAAAAATCGCCGTGGGTGTACCATGCACACGCGGGAGGCTGCAACGGGTGCGACCTCGAAATAGTGGCCTGTTTTAGCCCGCGGTACGACCTTGAGCGTCTGGGCATAAAACTGGTCGCATCTCCCCGGTTTGCAGATATCCTGCTGGTTACCGGCCCGGTCCCTCTTCACACAAAGCCGTTTCTTGAACGGATCTACGCCCAGACGCCGGCACCCAAACGGGTCGTTGCCATGGGGGCCTGCGGCTGTTCGGGCGGGGTATTTGTCGATGACGAGAACTACTCCATTGCCGGGCCTGTCGAGAAGATCCTGCCGGTTGACGTGAGGATCCCGGGGTGCCCGCCAAAACCCGAGGCTATCGTTGACGGACTCCTCAAAGCGATGAGGATGTTCTGACCATGACGGGAAAATACACTCTCGCGGACAGGCGGGAATACCGTGTCTGCCGGTTCAAAGGGCTGTGCAGGCGGATGCGGGTGCTTCCATGACGATCATCCGTCACCTCCCCGGATTTTCCCGTCTCTAAGGAAGGATAGCGATGCAGGATTATTATGCCCTGGTTCCGGTTCTGCTTCCCGTTGCCGGAGGTCTTCTCGTCTACCTGGCGCGCGGTCGCTCCGAGAGGTTCCAGCGGAGTCTGATCGTATGCTTCATGGCGCTTCTCTTTGCGATGAACCTCGCGTATCTCATCGCATTGCAAGGCCGGATGATCAGCCCCGCAGCAGTCGGTGCGATAGTTCTTGATGCCCCCGGGGCATTCATCTCCTGTCTCGTGGCCTTCCTCGGAATGCTGGTGCTTGTTTATTCACTCATCTATCGCGAAAACAATCGCTTTGATGCGACGTTTTTCAGTCTCTACTTTGTCCTTGCCGGCACGATGTGCGGCATGGCCTGCACCTACAATGTCCTGGTCATGCTGGTGTTCCTTGAAGCAGCGACGGTCGCGAGTGCGGTGCTTATCCTCTTTGGGAGGACAAAAAGGGCGATAAGGGCCGCCTACATCTATCTTGCCATCAGTATCGTCGAGGTGATCCTGGTCATCTACGGTTCATTTATCCTGTACGGCAGTACCGGGACGCTGGACCTCAGGCTCATGGATATTTCCCGGCTCTCCGACGGAGATACGTTTCTGCTTGCCTTCCTCTTTCTCTTCGGGTTTGGAACAAAAGCAGGAGTTCTGCCGCTGGGCATCATCTGGCTTCCGTCCGCCCACTCCGACGCGCCGGCCCCGATCAGCGCCACCATGTCGGGCATCCTGATCAAAGCCAGCGTCATCGCGATGGTCAAGGCGATGTACCCGTTCTTCCTGATATCCGGGGCCTCCACGCTCGTGCTGGTCGTGGCCGGCCTCGGGGTGCTCAACATGTTCGCCGGCGTGATCATGGCCCTGCTCTCCGCGGATCTCAAGCGGCTGCTCGCGTACCACAGCATCAGCCAGATGGGCTACATCGTCATGGGCTTCGGCCTCGCGGTCCCCCTGGGGATCTACGGCGGGCTGTTCCACGTCATGAACCACATGCTGTTCAAGGGCTGCCTGTTCCTCATCGCGGGCGCGCTGATACTACGGGTGAACACGCGGCAGATCCACAAGATGGGCGGCCTGCTCACGAAGATGCCCGTCACGGCGATATGCTTCCTGGTGGCGTCGCTCGCCATGTCGGGCCTGCCGTTCCTGAACGGTTTCCTGAGCAAGGAGGCCATCTACGAGGGCTCGATACAGGCGGGCTTCCCTGTCCTGTTCACCATAGCGGGGCAGGGCTTCACCTTTTTCTCCATCTGCGGGTGGGCCACGAGCATCCTGACCTTTATTTGCCTCATACACGCGTTCATCGTGATCTTCCTCGGGAAGCCGAAGGGCGAGCTCGGGGGCGTGCAGGACCCACCGGTGTACATGATGCTCCCGATCGTGGTCATGGCCTTGCTCTGCGTCATCATCGGGCTGTTCCCGGGCCTGGTGTCAGGTACCCTCCAGTATATTGCACAAATCGTATTCCTGATGAAAGGAGGATGAAACAATCACGGACAATCTCCTCCCGGCAGATCTCAAAACGGTACTTTCCGCCAGGCTTGGCGGTGATCCCGGCCGGATCGTGTTTGTCGGGGTAGGCAACCGGATGTGGGGCGATGACGGCATCGGTTCTGTTCTTCTCGATTCTATCAAAGATCATGTGCGCCATGCCATCGATGCGGGTATTACGCCGGAAGAGTACACCGGGATTATCAAGCGTTTCGATCCATCTGTTATCGTCTTTCTCGATGCCGTGGATTGGGGAGCGGACCCGGGCCGGATAACGATCGTAGAGAGAGAAGAGGTATCTTGGGTCAGGATGGGGATTCATAAGATCTCGCTTGAGATCCTTATGGAATACCTCCAGGAAGAGACTGGTGCGGATGTCTTTATCATCGGGATCCAGCCTGCGGTTGTCGCGCAGTCATCAGGTCTTTCTCCCGAATCAAGCCAGGCTGTCCGGCATTGTGCCGGAGTTATTCTCTCTCTCCTGGACCGGGAGAATTTGTGACCGCAGTCGTAGATTCTGTCAGGTTACCGGGGAGGGCTCTGGTAAGTTGTTGTGGGATGGCAACGTATCTTCGAAGAAGAATTATTGGCTTTGTAGAAATCGTATTCGCGGTCTCCCGGTGAGTTCAGCGAAGTTATTATGAGAATGGGAACTCCTTGTTTATCCGACCAAAGACAAAACCAAGGAGCTCCTCTAATTGTTGTCATCTCAGTATATCTGATTAACCGAGGCCGCTCTGTCTGCCGTCAAGGCGTCCCACATTTCGCTCTATTCCTGCAACTACTCGAAGAAGACCTACCCCAACCTCCAGAAAGGATCGCCCAGTGGCGCTCTGGATACCTCGGTGGCCATCAGAGATCACCAGGTCCACCCGCTCCAGACCCCGGTCTTTGAGCTCACTAAAGAGATTTTCCCAGGTGCGTTCGTTCTCACAATCGGCGATCCTCGCTCCGAGGATCTCCCGCATCCCGTCGGTTCGGATCCCGGCGCTCCTCGTGATCGCCGGGGTATAGTACCGAACACTGTCTCTCACCGTGAAAGAGGACGCATCCACAAAGAGGTAGGGAATATGCGGTGCAATGGGCCGGGAGAAGAACTCTTGGACCCGGGTATCCAGTTCTTTCGTCAGCGTGGGATACATACGCGGGGGAGATTTGCTCGATGCCCGGATGCGAGAGCACCGGCTGGACTTTTCGCCTCCTGCTCCATCGCCTCGTTGAGAAACCAGGTGAGCAGGGTCTTCATGCCCTCATCGTTGCTGGTAAGAGAGTTATCGATAGGGTACCTTAGATACATTACCCTGTATCCTCCGTTCGCCAATAACTGTTGGATACAGGGGGTATTCTGATTTTACATCACCTGTGTACGTTACCGAAAAGACGAAGCCATCGTGTTGATGCGTTCCACGAATACGACCGATCAGAGGGATGATCCTTGACGGATGTTGAGGGAACCAAAACGGAAAACTGTGGTAGTGGACTATTTCACCTTATTTTGCTGATCCTGGTGTGTGGGGTTGCTCTCTTTCGCGAAAGATTGGGGGAGCAGTCAATAGTGGTCCGATTCCGAGTAACCACTATACTAACATCATTCCTGGGTTCCGGGGCCATACCCGGGCACAGATTCCTCATGGCTATCGCCACGCACTGTCCCCCCCCCAAAGGCGATACCTACCACGGTCCACTGTCCCGGGGTAAACCGGGGAAAAACCAGATCCAGCGCCCACCTCATCGGAGGTGGGGATGAGCATCACGTAGAGTCCGATCATTCGGGATCGATGCAATTATCTCCGCGGCTCTGCACCGAACAGTGCTCGCGTGAGGCGACGGTGTGTGAAATGTTAGATGCAACGGTCAGTAGTGCCCTACGAAACAACTGATAACCTGAGATCCCACCCGGGTGTTCCCGCTCGCATGCTAGTCCGGGATACGGCTTTCCATTGGGTGTCGCCACCTGGGGGAAGGTCCGGGAGGGGGACACCCCCTCCCGGTAGTGGAGGAAGTCATCCTAAAAGTTTCCAGCGGCTGACGATTCC
>NZ_DANC01000059.1:10136-40803 GCF_002499755.1 Methanoculleus sp. UBA291
CTGAGGTGTTTCGGGATCATCTCGAGATTTGGGAACATACCAGAACCGGATCTTCAGACGGATTTCCACACCTTCGCAAGCGAATCGCCGAGCACGTGGATCCTGAACTCGTTGAGACACCCGAAAGGCGTTGCCGTCACCGTATACCCTTTTGCAGCGAGCCGGTCCCGGAGCCGAACGAAGAGATCGCGGGAGAATTCAACGTCCGCCTTGCTCTCCGAGAGGTGCGCAAAGGAGTGCAGGACGATCGCGGTTCGGCCGGTCTTTCTGGCAAGCCATGCGATATTGTCGGCGGCCTTCCGCACCACCGTCTCCAACCGTCCCTCATCCTCCTGCTCCACGTTGACAAAGATCACGAGCGCATCCTTCACCACCTCCTCCCCGTTCTCCACTTCCGCCGACTCAATCGCCTTCCGATAGACCCGGTACCAGAATTCTTCCGTGTTGAACATCAGGATCTTCATCACGTCCACCGAAATCCTCCGGATTTGAGCCGGAACGCTCCCCCGCCTCCGGGGGGAGGTCGTTAAGAAAAACGCCTTTGATATACGCCTTTGTCCTCTCGTCCTTAGGGTTTTCAAAGACTTCAGCCGCCGGGCCGCTCTCGATGAGTTCCCCGAGGTAGATGTATGCCACGTAATCGGCAAGGCGCATCGCCTGGTGGATGTTGTGCGTAACGATGACGATAGTGTACTTCTCCTTCAAGAGTTTCAGCTGCTCCTCGAAGTGCTGCGAAGACACCGGGTCAAGGGCCGAGGTCGGCTCGTCGCAGAGCAGGATCTCGGGATCGACCGCGATCCCCCGGGCGAGGCAGAGGCGCTGCTGCTGGCCGATGGAGAGGTTGATTGCCGGTGTTTTGAGCCGGTCCTTCACCTCCTCCCACAGGCCCGCAACCTCGAGATAATGCCGGACGATCTTTTCAAGTTCGGCTCGGTCTTTCTGGCCGTAGATCCTCGGCCCGTAGGCCACATTATCGAAGATCGAGAGCGGAAGAGGCGTCGGTTTCTGTGCGATGAGCCCTATCTTCCTGCGGATCTCAAGAACGTCCGCGTCTTTACCGAGCACGTCGACACCGTCGACGATGATCTGCCCGGAGTAGGACGCCCCTTCGACGAGGTCGATCAACCGGTTGAAGCACTTCAGGAGCGTGCTTTTACCGCATCCGCTCGGCCCGATGATTGCGGTGATCCGGTTCCGGGGGATCTCGAGATTGATGGAATCGAGGACCCGGGACGGCCCGTAAAACCCGCTCACATCTTTTATCCGTATCGGGTTGACTGCTGCAGTTGCATCGTGTGTCATGATATCACCTCAGAATGTTTTTCCTGAATCGTTTCGCGAGTGCACGGGAGGCAAGGCTGAGGAGGAGGACGATCACGAGCAGGATCAGTGCCGCCGTGTACGCCCGGGCCTGCACCTCCGGGTACGGCATACCGAGCTGGAAGAAGACCGCGAGCGGCAGCGACGCGACCGGCTCGAAGAGCGAGCCCGGCAGGCTGTCGGTATACCCGGCGGTGAAGAGGACCGAAGCAGCGTCCCCGATCCCCCTCCCGAAGGCGAGGAGGACCGCAGTTATGATCCCCGGGGCGACCTGATGGACCACGACCCTCGTTGTTGTCTCCCAGCGGGTCGCCCCGAGAACGGCGGAAGCCTCCTTGATCTCCCGGGGCACCATCCGGATCACCTCCTCCATCGCACGGATCATGATCGGGATCTGGAGAAGGGTGAGGACGATGATCCCGCCGAGCAGAGACGCCCGTATGCCGAGGTAGAGCATCACGATGAACCCGAACGCCCCGTAGACGATGGACGGGGTTCCCCAGAGGACGTCGAGCGCGAGCCGGAGGCGCCCGGCATATCGGGTCCTCCCGAGATACTCGTCCTGCAGCGCAAACGCTGCGGGAACGCTTATGACGAGGGCGATAAGCGTACTGCCGAAGGCGAGATAGAGCGATCCCACGATCGCGTTCAGGATCCCGCCGCCCCCGGTCGACGTGTAGTACCCTCCCCGGGGAGTCTCCGTGAGCATCTCGATCGAGAGCGAAGGAAGCCCTTTCCAGACGACGACGCCGATAATAGCGATCAGGCTGCCGACGACGATCGTGAGGGCCGCGATCATCAGCCCCTTCATAGCCCGCTCCTCGGTAACCCTATCCATGCGCCATCCCCCTCTCGATCCTGACGAGGATCAGGCGGGCGAGCACGGTGAAGGCCAGCACCACGAGCATCAGGAGGAGCGCCGCAAACAGGAGCGCCGAGTCGTAGAGCGGGATAGACATCATCTCGCCGTAGTTGTTCGCAATGAGGGCGGGGAGCGGGTATGCAGGATCGAAGACCGAGGAGGGGATCGTCGCTACGTTCCCGACGACCATCAGGACGGCCATCGTCTCGCCGAACGCCCGGGCAAACCCGAGGATGATTGCCGCGCCCATCCCCGGGAACGCCATGCGCAGCCCGACATGCTTGATGGTCTGCCACCTCGTCGCCCCCAGCCCGAGCGATGCCTCCCGGATCTCGGCCGGGACCGCCCGGAGGACCTGTTCCGAAATGGAGATGATGATCGGGAAGACCATGGTGGCAAGGACGATGCCGCCCGCGAGCACGGAGAAGCCGGTGTTGTAATCGGTCGTGCCGAAGAACGGTATCCCGAGCGGCCCGAGGGTCGCCGCGAGGGAAGCAACCGCGGGCACAACGACGAGGACGCCGACGACGCCGAAAATGACCGGCGGTATGCCTGCAAGCAGGTCGATGAGCGGGAGGACCTTTGCCCGCACCCGCTCGGTTGCGTACTCCGCGAGGTAGATCGCAGAGAGGATAGAGAGCGGAACTGCGACCGCCATCGCAATCGCCGTCACGAGCAGAGTGCCGACGATGGGGACGAGAAGCCCGAAGTGCCCCTCGTCCGGCATCCACGTGCTGCCGAGAAAGATATCGGTGACCGGGACGGTCAGGAGGAACGGTGCGGAACGCACGGAGAGAGCCCCAGCTACGACGATAAGCAAGGAGGCGGAGCCGATTGCGGCTACCGCCATGACGTTGCCGGTGATGCGGTCGATCACCTTCCGCGCGGGCATCCTGCTTATCCTACCTTCTCAAGCGATTCTGCGATTGCGTCGGCCGGGAGTTCGACATACCCGTTGGCATCGACGAACTTCTGGCCGTCCGTGAGGGACCACCTGATGAAGTCGGCGGTTACTCCGGTGGGTTTGCCGTTCGTCACAAAGTACTCGACCCGGGCCGGCGGGTGCGGGAAGGTCTGGGCCTTGATCGCGTCCACCGCTTTTTGTTTCGTGCTCAGGTCGAGAACGGTGCCGTCATCGAGCACGAAGGGAGGAACGATGACCCCCGCGACCGGCAGACCGGTCTTTGTATCGTAGGCGTAGTTGATGTTGTTGAACCCGACGCCGAGCGGGTCCTTCTGCACTTCCGCAAGGAGGCCCGGGTCACTGGCGACGCCGATACCCTTCAGGTTCGCCTGCCCCTTGCCGCCGGCGTAAAGCGCCCAGACATCGGCGGCCCCTGAAGAGTCGCTGCGGGTGAAGAGATGGATCTTATCCGCGATCTCTGGCTTTCCAGCGACTTCGCCCCAGGTGGTGACGGTCTGGTCGATGTAGATCCCCTGCCAGGTGCTCTGGTTGATGCCCTTCTTCAGGATCTCCTGTGCGGCCGGATTCTTTGCATTGATGACCGGAACAACGGCGTCCTTGGTTACGGGAATGGGATAGGCGCCTTTCTCGAGCTCGACGTCGGCGATAGCGCGCGAGACCATGCCGATATCGACGAGGTTGCCGAGGGTATCGGACATTCCTTTCCCGGCGCCTCCGGCCGAGATCTCGATCTTCACGTTCGGGTGAGTGCTCTTGTACTCATCCGCCCATACTACGGCAAGCGGGTAGAGCGCGAAGGCGCCGGAGATGGTTATCGTGCCGCTCACCTGATTTGTGGGGGTAGCGGTAGCATCGCCGCCGGCCGGCGGAACGGGTACGGGGGCCTCCCCTCCGGAAGATGCGAGGCCGATAGCGATGACTACGATGGCGACGACGATCACCGCGGCGATTCCATAAACGCTGTTCTTGTTGAATGCCATGATATCTCACGAATCCTTTGTGATAAACGCGGGAATCCGGCCAAGCAAGTTGATCGGCCAACCAGACTGATAGTGCGGCTTGGGGCGGACTGCTCAGGATCAGTGGATGCGGAGAATATAAATCCCAGAGCCCTTCGGCAATCATTGCCGCTTTCGGATTCCGACCTTTTAACGACCGTATCTCCAGCAAGAAGAAATAGTATGCAGAACGTTTGAGGCCGCAGACAATTGTTACGGATTGAAACGAGTAACGGCCCGATTAACAAGACCGGTTTACCCTTGCGGCAGTTCACATCCGGTCTCCGGCTGACCGGCCCGACCGCATCCCTTTTCCGACAATGATATGGCTTAAAAATATGGGTGAGGAGGGATCAATCCGTCAGCGATCTCTCGCCCCCGGGATCATATCGGAGCGGGCGGGGCCCGACGCTCACGCCCGATCGAAATCGTCCTCGAACCGGACGATGTCGTCCTCACCGGTATACTCCCCGATCTGCACCTCGATCAGTTCGAGGGGCAGGAGGCCGGGGTTCGCGAGCCGGTGGACCGTTCCCGCCGGGACGAAGGTGGACTCGCCGTTCCGGAGGAGAGAGGTCACATCCCCAATCGTCACCTCGGCGCACCCGGTGACGACCACCCAGTGCTCGGAGCGGTGGTGGTGCATCTGAAGGGAGAGGCGGCGCTTCGGGGGGACGGTGACCCGCTTGATCTTATACGACCGCCCCTCCTCAAGGTTCGTGTAGGACCCCCAGGGCCGGTAGACCTGCGTGTGGAAGAGAGCCCGCGTGTCCCCTTTCTCGCGGAGGGCTTTTGCGATCTCGCCCACCCGTTGCGCCTCGTCCCGGGCGGAGACCAGGATCGCATCTTTCGTCTCGACGATGGCGAGGTCGTGGACCCCTACGGTGGCGACCAGCCGGTCGGCGATGATCAGGTTCCGGGAGGAGTCGATCCCGATATGCTCGCCCCTGACGGCGTTTGCGTCCCCGTTCTTTGGCAGGGCGACGTAGAGGGCGTCGAAATTTCCGAGATCGCTCCAGTCGGCTTCAAGCGGCACGACCGCCGCCCGCCGGGTCTTCTCCATGATTCCGTAGTCGATGGAGAGAGGAGGGGTTGCTGCGTATGCCTCTCCGAGAGGCTGTTCAAACGCCCGGGCCACCTCCGGTGCGCATGTTTCGCATTCGGAGAGAAAGAGACCGGCATCGAAGCAGAACATGCCGGAATTCCAGAGGTAACCGTCGGCGACATACTTCTCGGCGGTCGCGAGGTCGGGTTTCTCCACGAAGGCATCCACGAGTGAACCGCCCGGAAGGGTCTCGCCCGGACGGATGTAGCCGTAACCGGTGTGGGGCAGGGTCGGCCGCACCCCGAAGACCACCAGATAGTCCTTCGAGAGCCGCTCTGCCCCGAGGAATGCCTCATGAAACGAACCGGTTGCGTTGATCAGGTGGTCCGAGGGTAACACCGCGACGGTATCGGACCCGTCCTCCCGGAGGAACTCACGGACGCCGTAGTAGATCGCCGGCAGGGTGTTTTTGCCCACGGGTTCCGTAAGAACCCGGCAGTCGCACCCGATGGCGGCGAGCTGGTCGCGAACCAGAAACTTGTGGTCCGTGTTGGTGACGATGGCGATCTCCTGTGGAGAAGAGAGGAGGAGCGCCCTCTTCACCGTCTTCTGGAAGAGAGACTCGTCGTCGACCAGGGGGATGAACTGTTTCGGGTAGTGTTCCCTTGAGAGCGGGAAGAGACGGGTGCCGCTCCCGCCTGCAAGAATGAGCGTCTTCATGGAATTGACTCCGTGCCGGAAGGGCACTCTAGTTTGTATACTCTATTGCAACGGAGATAAAAACGTAAGGGTTTTTCGAGAGGAGGGATATCAACCGATCCGGCGACGACCGTGGTTGCATCGGAAGGTATGGCGTTCCAGCCGGCTTTCCGGAGCCATTGGAGAAGCCTGTATTCCTATCGCATCGGATAGTATATCCACCCCTTCACAAGCCCGGGGCGTGGAGCGCGGCCCAGGCCCACTCATCCAAGGATTAGCAAGCCATGGGTCGTGAAGAACGTCTCCGTTCAAGCCCGGGTCATCGTTGAATTCCCGGGATAGAGCGCACGGGCCTGGGGGTCGAGGTCTTCTGCAACCGCAAGGACCTGTTCGGCCTCCCGGTACTTCCCGAGCCTGCCAAGCACCATGCCGTAGGTAACCCAGGCGAAGATGCATGACCGGTTGATCGCAAGCGCTCGCCTGCATGCAAGCACCGCTTCCTGAAGACGATCGAGCCGGGTAAGGACCACCGCCCTGTTGTTCCAGGCATAGATGTCATCATTGTCGCAGAGGAGCGCCGCACTGAACGCGGCCAGCGCCTCCTCGTAGCGTCCCTGCCGTTCGAGAGCGACGCCCCTGTTGTTCAGGGTCGCCGGGTCCGCCGGGTCGCGCAGGTCCTTTTCGCTGACACTGCTGTACGCCCGTGACGCATCGCTATTATCACTCCTCCGGGGTTTCTCTGGTGTAACCAATCGGGGCATACATTGGCACCTCACACCCCATACTGCAAGAGCTGATATATAAGTTACTGCAGCAATCGTCTCCGGGACCGGGGAGGAGCGGGATGGGGCCGACAGGGTGACCGGGCAGCCAGCTGGACCCGGAAAGCGACCTATGGGCTGCCGTTATGAAACCACGCCACAGTCCGGCGAAGCCCCTCATCAAGCGTGTAGCGGGGAGAAAAGCCAAAGGCTTCCCCGGCCCGGGAGATATCGGCGAGTGAGTCACGTACATCCCCCGGCCGCGGGGGTTCGTATAGCGGCTGAAGGTGTATGCCGGTGATCGCCGATAAATTCCCGGCAAGTTCGTTGAGGCTGATCCTGCTTCCCCCGGCGATGTTGAAGACGCCGGAGGCACTGTTCTCCATCGCAAGAATGTTCGCCCGGACAACATCCGCGACGGCGATAAAATCCCGTGTCTGCTCCCCGTCGCCGTAGATGATCGGCGGCTTCCCGTCGATCAGCCGGGAGATGAACTTCGGGATCACCGCTGCATACTCCGAGTCAGGGTCCTGCCGGGGGCCGAAGACGTTGAAGTAGCGGAGGAAGACCGTCCGGATACCGTAGAGATCGGAGAAGACCTTCCCATAGTACTCGCCCGCGAGTTTTGAGACCGCATACGGGGAGAGTGGTGTCGGCGCCATCGTCTCGCGCTTGGGGAAGACCGGGTCATTACCATAGATTGCCGAGGTGGAAGCTGCCACGACCGCCGAAACGCCGCACTCCTTTGCGGCCCAGAGGACGTTCACGGTCCCGGCCACGTTCACCTCGTTCGTCTCCCGGGGGTTTGCCACGGAACGGGGAACAGAAGCAACGGCAGCCTGGTGGAAGATGCCGTTCGCCCCGCGACAGACATCGACGAGCAGGTCGAGGTCGGTGACGCTCCCCTCGATGAAGGTCACCCGGGATTGACCGATGAGGTCCTTGATATTCTCACGCCGCCCGGTGGAGAGGTCGTCGACGATCACGACCTCATGACCGTCGCTTGCCAGTTGCTCCGCAAGGTTGGACCCGATAAAGCCCGCCCCGCCTGTGACAACATACCGCATAGGATAACAATAGACGTTTCAGTGATTTGAGCGTTGCCGAAGTCAACCACCCCCTTCCTATCGGAGGGGGCTTGCAACGGGAGCCCCTTGCGGGGCACAGGGTTGCACTTTACTCCGTGCGAAGGTTGACGGTTCAAAAGACGTCCTTATTCACACCGGCCGGTTGACGCGGCCACTACCTATTATCCGTGAAACCACGGAATCGCACCTAGCGGTGCTCACGCTCCCTTCGGTCGACGAATCCCTGGCTACTTGTCGCAAATGGTTCAGAGCACCGTTGACGTCGGCATTGATCAGGGTTCCCCGGGCACTATGATACAACCCTCTCTGGCCGGTAGTGCGATGGTTCCGCCAGGAACGGATAACTCGAGCACCGAAGGTGTGTAGTGCGATGTTCGGTGTCCGGGTGTTGCCAGCCCCCGCGTTAAGGTGTCGCGCGAGACCCCCAACCCTTCGATGTTGGACACTGGTGGTTTGACCCGGAGGATATGGACCAATTATAAGGGGTCACTCTGCCATCTCCGAGACCTTTCTTCGGAGCGAGTCTTCAAGCCCTGTGCTTCGCCTGGCGTTTTTGCGAAAGCCCTGCCGGACACGAGAAGGAAGGCGGGGCCAACTGGCCCCTTTGCTGGCAGGCATATAGCATCATATGGTTTACTGGCACCAGTTACTCCCCCGACTTCTTCTCATTCGCAAGCGGGAAATACTGCCGGTAGACGTTTCTCCGCTCGTCGAGGTCGGTATGCAGGTAGATCTCGGTCGTCTTGATGGAAGAGTGCCCCAGGTTCTCCTGCACGACACGGAGGTTCTTTGACCGCCGATAGAGTTCGCTTGCGTAAGAGTGCCGGATTTTATGCGGCGTAATTCCGGCCGGGGCGTATTGCTTGAAAAGGTGCTGGACGGTCCGCGGGGAGAGGTGGTTGCCCTGCTGACCTAGAAAGAGCGGCCCCTCGATCTTGTTGCCGATGAACCCGTTAACCTCGTCGAGAGTCTCTTCATCGACGAAGACGGTCCGGATCTTATCGCCTTTCCCCTTCACCCGTATTGTCTGCTCCTCAAAATCGATGTCCTCGATATTTATCGCACACAACTCCGAGACACGGACGCCGGTGGCGTAGATGAGGCGGACGATCAGCCGGTCGCGCTCGCCCTCAATCGAGTTGATCAGGCGGATCACCTGGCTGTGCTTGAGGTATTTCAGTTCCTGATTCTTGATCCGGGGCCGTTCCACCCCGAGCATCGGGTTCGCAACCACAACCCCCTGGGCGTAGAGATACCGATAGAACGACGAGAGCGTCGATATCATCCGATGGAAGGTCTTCGGCTTATAATCCCGCCCCTCCGAGAGACACGAGAAGAAATCGGTGACAAGGGCCGCAGAGACATTGACGTCCGCATCCAGCAGGGCGGCCTCAAGTGCGGCATCGTCGAGCAGAGCCCCGCCCGGACCGGAATGCTGCCGGAGCCAGACGTACCGGGCGAAGCGTTGGAGGGTCTGCCCGTATTTCTTGATCGTCCGGGGCGAATAATTCCGCATCCGGAGGTAACCACCGAAGCGATCAATCCATTCAGAAAATAATGTATTTTCCATTGTATATTGAATGGAATAAAGGAGCATATCAAAATTGCGGTAAATCACTATTCCCCGCAATAAATTGCATCAGGGGAAAACGCCTGCCGGGCCGGATCAGAACCGCCCGGTGCGATTGCACGGGCCCACACCGAACGACACGCTGCGGGGACGAACCCGGAGACCCACACATCCAGAGCAATCTCCAGAAAAACGCCCGGGCCAGAGGAGACGAAACCATTTTCCCGGACCTGAAAAAAAGTATTTTTAGGAGGTAATGATGTTCGGAGTGATGTTCGGAGGTATGGAAACGGGGTTGCCGCCCGCGGTCGGGAAGCAGACCCTGTTGAATACATTCCCTCTGGAGTATATGAACCCCCCACCGCGCGGGGAGAAAGTGAACGGCCCCGGAGCACAGCCATCGCCATGAGACCTGCAGACGGCGCCAGTATATAAAGAACCACCGTAGATTCGCTGAAACCCCCGATCGCCTATTCGATCGATGTCTCCCATTATGAAACCGGCGATCCGGGCCTATAGGCCCGATACAACGGCCCCCATCCAGACAACCGTTTTGCCGTAGACCGCCACGGAAGAGACCCCCTGACAGAATAGAAGAAGCGTCTTTCAAAATAAGGGACCGCATTTCAGGAGGAACGCCTGATCCAGAGGCCCCGGTTTAATCACATGGCCTGCTATCCTCGCCGTTTCGGAAGCGCGAGAATAGACGGACCCCCTTATGCCCCGCCCCCGGGAGCGTCGCAGCCAGCCAGCCCCTGCAACACATAGCATCTTGGCCGATCAGCGAGATTGTCCCGAATTGCTGAAGAGTACCCCCATCGCCCCCGGTGGCACCACTCCGTCTCGAAGGCCGAAGGTCTTCTCGAGTTCCGATTCCGATGGACCGCACTCTCCAGCCGGTCGCTTTCTCGAAGAATTGCAGTTTTTTCAAACCCCTGCGGCGGCGGGCAAAAGCCGTATCCGCTGTGCTCCGGATGGCAGAAGCCCCGTCAGTTCCAATTATGGTGACAAAGGTCGCAGATCCCGGGACGATCCCAACAGGGCAACCCGGGGACCGGGAACCGGCCGGGCGGATACCCCCGGACAACGCCCCGAACGGGACAGGACCGGCCCAGGAGAACCCAATTCTCCGTCACACCCCAAGGATCAAAAAGGCAGATATAAACCATATGATGCTATACGTAATAGGGGATGGAGTAACCGCAGAAAGATCTGGACCGAGGAGCCAGACCCGCCACAGCCGAAAGCGCACTCAACAGGAGGACCGCAACGGACGTGTCGGTCGGGCCCTCCTCCCGACCACCACCATTGAAATATCTAAACAGACAAGAGGGTATGAAAAATGGAAGATCCTGCCGACCTGAAAGACCCGAACAAGTACCGAAAATTCAAGAAAGTGGATGGCGCCACCTACCAGCGGGTCAACCAGTTTCTGCGCAAACACACCCACATCACCGCCCGTGAATGGGCAATCGCACGTCTCTGCGCAGACTTCAAGACCACCAGCGGATCGGAGATGACGTTCATCGGCGAGAACCTCCCCGAGCTCTGCCCATTCATGCTCGACTCCTACACCCCGCAGGCAGTCAACCAGGCAAGGAGTTCGTTCAAGAAGAAAGTGAAGAAGGCGGGAGCCACATTCTTCTACGGGGCCATGTGCGGTTTTTTTACCGCAGAAGAACTCGACGAGATCCTCTTTGAAGCAAGCGAAGTCGCCCGGTTTCTCCTCGAGGTAGAGGGAACAAGCCTGAACCTCGACGACGAGATCGATATTGAGGACCGCATCACCGAGGTGATGCGGGGCGTTGCCGAGGCCGCGTCGGTGGTATTAAAATCCCGACCCGGCCAGGAAGGCGGAGAGGAGGAACACCCGATAGACCCCGGGGAGGATGAAAACCCGTGAAGGTCATTCAGATCGTCGGCCGCTCGAACGCCGGGAAGACCACATTTATGAAGGACCTGATCCGGGCGCTCTCCGCATACGGAACCGTCGGAGCGGTCAAACACCTCGGGCACCACCACGGGTTTCAACTTGAACCCGGAAAGGACACCACCGCCTACTATGAATCGGATGCTGCTATATCCAGCGGCGTCGACGACGAGAAGTCGGTTTTTATCAGGCGTGAAAACGACCTCGACTCCACCCTGCAGGTCCTCTGCAACGCCGGGATCGAATATGCCGTACTTGAGGGATTCAAAGCCCGGCCGTTTCCGCGGATCGTGATAGGCGACCTCCAGAGCGAGAACGTCGTGCTCCGGAACCCTTCGGTCGACGAGGTGATCGCCGCACTTCCCGGGTTCGAGGACTATTACACCACCGAAGGATTGGTTCGGGAACTACGGCGCGAGTGCGGCACCCTGAACGGCGGCGTTGTCCTCACGTTCAGCGGACCGGTAAAATACCCGGAATTCCCGACAACGAGCGTTCGGAAAGACCTGGAAGCGGTCCCGGGGATCATCGGCGCACGGTTGCACCATCAGAAAAGCGGACTCCATGCCGGAGAAGATAGAATCTATATTGCTATACTTGCAGAACAGAACAGGGAGGCGTTGGCCGCCGCCGGCGACGCCATCGATCGACTGAAACGAAAACTGCCATAACACGGGAGAAAGCGATGAAGATGCGAAACGGAAAGCGGATGTTTGGAACGAACGGCGTGCGGGGCGTGGTCGGGGAGGAGATGACGCCGGCCCTGGTCCTCAAGATCGGCGCCGCACTCGGATCGATGAGAAAAGGAACGATAGCAGTCGGCAGGGACACGAGGACGTCCGGTGAAGCCCTGGCCCACGCTCTCAAGGCCGGGCTCCTGATGACCGGGTGCGACGTGGTGGACATGGGCATCCTCCCCACACCAGCCCTGCAGTATCTCATAAAGAGCAACCGGTTCGACGGCGGCGCGATGATCACCGCGTCCCACAACCCCCCGGAGTACAACGGCGTAAAGATCATCGAGGCCGACGGCACCGAGATGCCCGACGACGAGACCCTCCGGCTCGAAGACAGGTACTTCACCGGAGCATTCGATGCGGCTCCCTGGGACGGCGTCGGCACGGAGACCGCCGCACCCGAGCGGATCGAGGAATATATTCGGGCAATCGTGGGGCACTTTCCAGCGCATATCGGCGAAGGCCTGACCGTCGTCGTCGACCCCGGTTCCGGCCCGGCGGCGCTCACCACCCCGGTCATCCTCTCACGACTGGGCTGCCGGGTCCATACCATCAACGCCCGACTCGACGGTACCTTCCCGGGCCGGATGCCCGAGCCGACACCCGAAGGGCTGCAACCCCTCTCGGAGATGGTCGTCGCCACGGGTGCCGACTTCGGGGTGGCGCACGACGGCGATGCCGACCGGGCGGTCTTCGTTGATAACAAAGGACGCTATATAGAAGAGAACTATGAGTTCGGACTGGTCGAGGACTACGTCTGCGGCAGGAACGGCAACGGGATCGTCGTCACCACGGTCGCCACATCCCGGCTGATCCGGGATATTGCGGAAAAGCACGGATGCACCGTCGATTACACGCCCGTAGGAAGCATCTACGTCGCAAGAAGGATGATCGAGTTGATAGGCGAGGGAAAGAAAGTCTCTTTTGGAGGCGAAGGAAACGGCGGCCTGATCTATCCCGACCACCAGTTCTGCCGGGACGGGGGCATGACCGCCGCCATGATGGTAGCGGTTCTCGCAGATCATAACGGCAGGAAACTCTCGGATATCCTTGACGGGCTCCCGATCTACCATCTGATCAAGGAGAAACACCACGTCCGGGACCCGGCCGCGCTGGTCCGTGCCGTCGAGGAAGCGTTCCCGGGAGAGACCATTGAGAAGATCGACGGGATCAAGATTGTCAGGAACGATGTCTGGGCCCTGGTGCGGGCTTCGGGCACGGAACCAATGATCAGGATCATGATCGAGTCAAAGAACCCGGCCGTCGCAGAGGCCGTGCATGAGGAGATCCTGCAGGTGGTCAGACAGGCATGACCCCCGGCCGTCTTTTCCGCCGGAGGGATCAACCACCCATTAATCATTCCGTTCCCGGCGCTTCAAAGAACCCTGACTCTCCCACATATCCCCGACATTTTTGAGAAACTCCCTCATTTCCTCAAATGACATTCCTGTGAAAGGGGGGCAATCTATATATCTGATAATAGATATGCATGATGCAGAACCCATTGAAGAGCGCTGATCAAAATGAATGGTAAACCACAGATAAAACAGAAGATCAACTCCGCAATCTCTTCAGGCGATCTGCGTGAGCTTGAAAAGGTAGTTTCAGACATATCGGAGACGCAGACCCGGAAGGAGAAGAAATCACTCTACGAGCAGATGAACGCCGCTCTGATAAAGACGGCGTTCGAGGAGAACCTTCCGGGGCTCTTAAGCCAGATCATCGAACCGACAAAAGAAGAGGTGGCCGCCCTCGCCCAACGCGCCGCCAGGATCTACAGCCAGAATAAGGACGAAGCATGGTTCAGCGCAATTTTTACCCTGGTCGATAAACTCGACCGTAAGAGTCACCAGTCCGAGATCCTCGCCGAAATCTCCCGTGACCTTATCCAGACGGGGGTCGATACCGGGGACATCCATTTCATCGATAAAGGCGGAGAAGCCTGCGACAAGATCAGCATCCGTAAATACCGCTCGGCAATCCTCTCCGAGACCATTCCGCTCTTCATCGAATATGGACAGAAGTATCGAAACGTCAACATCATGCAGCATGCTCTCCAGATGCTCTCTGAGATCGGCGACATATCAAGACAATCGCAGCTCCATGCCGACGTTGCACGGGCGATCGCCGGTGCCGGCATCGAGTCGGGCGATATCACCCTGGTGGTTTCCGGACTTATGAGTGCAACCGAGATCAACCAGAAGATCCGACGCACCAATTCGATCGCCGATATCGTTGACGCCGCCTGGAAATCATCGCTGAAGAAAGAGATCTCCGACGTTGAGCAGATCATGGACTCCCTCCCGGGTATCCCGGAAGAACGGCTCACCGAGATCCTCGCGATCCTGACCGAGCAACTCCTCGATCGCCAGCGGGACAAAAAGCAGGTCTACGCAAAACTGCTCAAGATCGAAGACGAAAAACCATGGGCCGGGCGGACCCTCGTCCTCGAACTCCTGAAGAAAGCAGAACGAAGCGGGGACCGCTGGTTCCTTGAAAAGGCGTTCGAGTTCAACGCCCGGGACATAACAGGGACTCAGCTCCCCATCGAGGAGATCGTCCTCTCCGGCATTTCAGTCGTTGAGAGAAGCGGCAACTCAACCATTCTTCTCGATATTGCACCCCTGATCGCCGAATCCTGCGATGCCGCGAAGGCAGCCCAGCTCTACCGGCAGATCACCGACGCACTCACACGGATGGGCGATTTCTACCACGCGATCGAGGTTATGAAAAAAGCCAGCGCCAGCACACAGAGGATCAACGCCCAATTTTTCGATACCAGTGTCCGCCTGATCAAAGAGGGGCTTCGGCGCGACGAGATCGAACTCGTCCACAAGAATATCCTCGCCACACTGGATACCGATATTGTCGACTCGCTGGTACAGCAGGCGGTGACCGACTTCTGCAAGGAGTACGACTTCGATGAGGTCGTCAGGCACATACCGGCAATCAAGGAACTTGTCAGTTCGCACCGTGCACAGGACCCACTGCTCGTTGAGTGCAGCACCATCCTGATCGAGCGGGGCTTCGTCCGTCAGAACGACCCGGCGGCCCTTGTAGACCTGGTAAACCAGATCCAGGACCAGAACCTGCGAGAACAGGCAATCTCGACCATCGCCGTCGAGATGGCACGGATCGGTGTCGTCCGAAAAGACCGGGATCTCCTCCGGAGTGCGACCGGACTCACCTGCGAGATCATGGATCAGCAGGTACGGGCCGAAGCGATGGGCGGCATCGTAGACCAGGCAGCCGTGCTCGCCGTCGAGGACGGCGACCTCGACCTTCTTCACGGGATGCGGATCCTCTCCACATCTCTGCTGGAGCGGGACTACTGCCTCTTTGCAATGGGGAAGGTCATCCACGGCCTGATCATGTTCGGGATCGAACACCTCTCGCTCCAGGCGCTGGATGAAGCGACTCAGATCCATTCCCAGATCCCCGACCCGTCCCTGCAGCGGCAACTGGTCGATCCCCTCATCGAAGGTTACGTCCGCGTCGGGAGCCTGCAGGCGGCGGACCAGATCTCCCAGGGGAAGGCACAGGTCTTCGACAACATGATGGAGCCCTTCGAGATAGCGCTCGACCTCCTCAAGACCAGCACCCTGCGTGAGGAGATCTCGATCAGGATAGCAAGTTACGTCGATATCATGCTCGAGTACACGCAGATCTACACGAGCCCGATCTTTGCCGTCCCCATGACTCTCTTCTCCCTGGAGATCGAAGGGGAGTACGAGCGGACCGCCATGATCCAGCGGATTCTCACCTTCTTTACCAACGAAACAAAGGATTTCGACTCGGCCGATCCCTACGAGGTGATGGCGTATCTGCTCGAAGGGATCGAGGGGGGGACGACGGCACCGCCGGTGCTCGAATTGATGTACCGCCTCTTCGAGCACACCAGCGACGTCTATGCGCGTTATTCCGGAATGTACCGGATCGTCAGCGCCTACTCGGTCATCGGCGACGGAGAGAAAGCCGAAAAGATCATTAGAAGGCTTCACGAGACCATCGGCACCATCTCCGAGCCTTCCGTCCGCGCGATTATGCTCTCCGACCTCGCGGGGCTCATGGCCGGGATCGATCACGATGCAGCCAGGAGTTACCTTACCGAGGCACAGGAGATGCTCGAGTTCGTCGGGGAAGACCAGGAGGCATTCGTCAGGAAGAACCTGATCTACGCCGCAAGAAGCCTCAACGCTGTAAACCGGCAGGAGACGGACATCGACTGGGCAATCGGGCAGGTCGGCGGGATTGAAGATCCGGTCGAGTACGTGGACGCCCTCGCTGCGGTCTTCGACATGGTCAATGAACCTGCACAGAGAAAGGAGATCCTTTCGGCCATGTGCCATACCGTGGTGAGCATTCCCATACCCTATATCCGGCTCTCGATGCTCTTTGACGTGGCACAGTTCGCCGAGACTTACGGCGATGAGGAGGAGATCGATGAACTGCTCGACGGCATGGAGAAGACTGCCGGGCACATTCAGATTCCGTTCATCACCGCTATGACGCAGCAGCGTATGGCCCAGATGCTCTTCTCGTTCTACCGGAAGAGCGGGAAAGCGGCCGCTCAACAGCGGGCCGTCGAGATCGTCTCCGCGATCGACGACGACAGGATCCGCTACAGCCTGATGGTCCAGCTCGAACAGGCTATGCCCCAGTCCTGGAGGAACTCCGTCTACGGCAGAATCCTCGACTGCCGCAACAAGATCCGGAGCGGCGAGTGCACGACAAAGGATATGGTCGCGCTCGATCGGGCAATACGGACGGCATCCGATCGGGCAAAACGGGCGGTCTACTACACCGAGTTCTACCTTATCGCGAGGAACGCAGAACAGCAGGCACTTGCGGATCGAATGCTTCTCTGCGCCCTCGATGAGGCCCGGATAATAAGACCGCTCTCGCGGCGGGCCTTTGTGCTCGGCGATATGGCGTGCCGGATCTACGCAGAACACTATGAAGACCGGTCAAGGGAGATTATCGACATGGCCGTGGGCGAAGCCCTCAATATCCGCGACTCGACGATCCGGGACGAGGTCTACGACGAACTGGATATGTCCATGCGGCTTGTCCAGGAGCACTGGCTGTGAAGACGATCGAGATCCGGATCTCAGGACGGGTCCAGGGCGTCGGGTTCCGCGCATGCATCAGAAGGATCGCGACCAACCTCGGTGTCGGCGGCGAAGCGATGAATCTCTCCGACGGGAGGGTGCTCATCACTGCAACCGGCGAACCCGTCATCCTCGACAAGTTCATCTCCATGCTTTACGGATGCCCCAGGGCCGTCATCAGGGACCTCTCCCAGCAGGAGGTTCCTCCTGTCGCCTACGCCGAATTCACAATCCAGCGGGGCGCTACCAGTACAGCACGTGAAATTCAGCGTTCGTAAGAAGGGCATCCCGCAGGATGCGGACCTGCGTATCGATGCGGGACTGGTCGATCGATTTGCGAAGCGCCGCGACCAGCCGGGCCGAGAAATTCCCGTCAAGGTAGCATCGCTTTTCACCGCATTCGTAGTCCCCGGCCGAGATCTCATCCCGGGCAAACAGGAGGACGGTGCGGTCTACCATCGCCGCTTTCTGCGGTTCGATGAGATCGTGGACGAGGCTCCCGGCTCCTTCGTGAAGCGTGCCAAGGTCGGGGTCGAGGTGGGCGCCGATCAGAGAGACGCAGCAGTTGCCGTAAAGCATCGCGTATCCAAGCGAGAACATGGCGTTGACGGGGTCAAGGTAAGGGCGGCTCGTCCTGCGCCGGAACCCAAGTTCCGGCGGGATCGTGCGGGAGAGGATCTCGTAGTACATATCGGCGACCAGGCGGGAGAGCCGCCGGAGTTCCTCCATGGTGACCGAGACCGCAACCTCCTCCCGGGCCTGGTGAAGGAAGTCGAGTTCTCCGGCATAGAAGATATCCTGCCCTGAACGATTGTAAAGCTCCTCAAGGAAGAAGAGCCGCGACTGAACGCCGGCTGTTGCAAACGGCTGTGCGAACCGGTGCGGAGAGGCCCGCTCCTGGGCGCGGCGCACCGCCTCATCCGGCCGATAACCGTAAGGGGAGAGGCACCCGACGGGGGTGCCGTCAATATCAAAGAAGGTGATGACGGCGCCGGCTTTGAGGAGGTTCGTCACCGCCGATGTGTGCAGCGTATGGCCGCCGACGACCAAAAGATGCTTCACTGCCTGGAGCGGGTAGCGCCGGGTGGCGTTTCCCTGCACGATGACCAGTTCCTGCGCCGTCGCCTTGATGTGCCCCCCGTAGCCGAAGACCGGGATCCAGGGTTCCTTCGCCGTCATCAAATCACTCTGGAAATGAATATGGGCGGTTTTGATGATGAATGCATCGAACCGCACGGGAGGGGGGACACCCGTCTTCGGCGGTCGCCGACCGACTATGCCATCGTCCTTTTCGTAAATGCATCCCGTCCGGATGAAGTGCGAATGGTTGTGGGCGAGCGCATTCCGGACAAAAAATCAAAGGCTGCTACGGTGTGCCGTGCCACGAACTGACAAACCTTTTCCGCATCCACCACCCATATAACGTGAGTATGCCCGGCGGCGCGGTCTCTGCAGGCCCGCCAAACGGCCCGCCGGAATACCAACCGGATAACGGGTGCCGGACGATATACATCCGGGGCGGGGGCAGAGCACCCTCCCCGAGAGACACCGATGGGATACTATGTTCTGGAACAGAGCGATGGAGACAATCCGGCCTGATGAACTTGCGGACCTTCAACTGAAGCGGCTGAAGTGGACGATTCATCAGGCACAGAATGTTGGGCTATACCGGAGAAAATTCAAGGAAGCAGGCATCTCGCCGGACGATATCAGGACGCTTGACGATGTAGAGAAACTTCCCTTCACCTCTAAAAAGGAACTCCAGGCCGGATATCCGTTCGGCCTCTTTGCAGTTCCCATGAGAGAGATCGTGCGGGTCCACACCACTTCCGGGACCACCGGAAAGCCGACCGTCGTCGGTTACACCCGGCAGGACCTGGAGAACTGGTCGGAACTGATCGCGCGGAACATGACGATGATAGGCCTCGGTGAAGACGATATCTTTCAGAACGCGGTCAATTACGGCCTCTTCACCGGGGGGCTCGGGTTCCACTACGGGGCCGAGAAGATCGGGGCGACCGTGGTCCCGAGTGCGACGGGGAACACCCGCCGTCAGATCGAGATGATTGAGGACTTCGGCGTGACCGCCATCCACTGCACGCCAAGTTACGCCCTCCACCTCGCCGAAGTGGCTGAGTCGATGGGAAAGACGCTGGACACCCTCAAGATCGGGATATTCGGGGCCGAACCCTGGTCGGAGAGCATGCGCGCGGAACTTGAACGGCGTCTCGGTGTGAAGGCCTTCGACAGTTACGGGCTTTCGGAGATGTACGGCCCTGGAGTGGCGTTCGAGTGCCCTGAGCACAACGGGCTCCATCTCTGGCACGACTGTTACCTTGCGGAGATCATCGACCCGAAGACGGGGGAGCGTCTTGCTCCCGGCGAGCGGGGCGAACTCGTCATCACGCCGCTCGTCAAGGAAGCCCTGCCGCTCGTCCGCTACCGCACCGGCGACGTGACCCGGTTGATGGACGACGAATGCACCTGCGGACGCGGGCAAAAGATTGCACGGCTCACAGGACGTAGCGACGACATGCTGGTCATCCGCGGGATCAACGTTTTCCCGTCCCAGATTGAACATGTTCTACGGGCTCTTCCGGAGGTCGGGGAGCAGTTTATGGTCTACATCGACCGGGTTAACCATCTCGACGAGATGACCATTGAGGTAGAGATGAGCAAAGCGGGTTTTTCCGGTGAACTCCAGGACCTCACCCGTATGCAGAAGAAGATCGCCAATGAGCTCCACAACACGCTCGGACTCCGCACCGCGGTGAGGCTGGTGGAGCCGGGATCGCTGCCCCGGTTCGAGGGAAAAGCGAAGCGGGTTATCGACCGACGAGGGATTCTCTGATGGACTGCTGGAACCGGGATATCGAAGGAATGCCGACCGAAGAACTGCGGCGGCTCCAGTACAGGCTTGCGAAGAGACTAGTTTCGCGCGTTTACGAGACGAGCGAGTTCTACCGGCGGCGGATGAAGGAGCAGGGGGTCCGGCCCGACGACATCGGGTCGCTCGAAGATGTCCGGAAACTCCCCTTCATGTACAAACGGGACCTGCGGGACAACTACCCGGACGGGCTCTTCACTGCACCGCGCGATGAACTGATCCGCTATCACGTCTCCTCCGGGACGACGGGGAAGCCGACCGTCGTGGGCTACACAAAGCGCGACATCGAGAACTGGAGCGAGTCGCTGGCGCGAGGGTTCTCCTCCTGCGGCCTCGGGAAGGGGGACGTGTTCCAGGTAAGTTACGGCTACGGGCTCTTCACCGGCGGCCTCGGCGTCCACTACGGTGCCGAGAAGGTCGGTGCAACCGTCCTCCCGACGAGCGTCGGAAACACCGAGCGGCAGGTCGAACTGATGCAGGACCTCCACGTCACCGCCATCGCCTGCACCCCCTCCTACCTCATTCATATGGGCGAAGTGGCGGAGAAGATGGGCGTCTCGATCAAGAACGACACCGACCTCCGCCTCGGCTTCTTTGGCGCCGAGCCCTGGTCGGAGCAGATGCGAAATCGGATAGAAGAGTGGCTCGGGATCCGCGCCTATGACATCTACGGGACGAGCGAGCTCTCGGGCCCGATGTTCACGGAGTGCGCCGAGCAGAAGGGTATCCATATCTGGGGGGACCTCGCGCTCGTGGAGATCGTGGACCCCGCGACCGACGAGGCGCTCCCGGCCGGGGAACAGGGCGAGCTGACCATCACCATGCTCCAGAAAGAGGCTCTTCCCATGATCCGGTACCGGATCGGCGACCTCACCACCCTCGAAGAAGGAGCCTGCGCCTGCGGTCGGACCCATCCGCGCATCGGTCGGCTCCGGGGACGGGTGGACGACATGCTGATCATCCGGGGCATCAACGTCTTCCCGTCGCAGGTAGAGCATACGCTGCTCGAGATCCCACAGGTAGGCAAGCACTTCCAGATCGTCGTCGACCGGAAGGGCGCGCTCGATACCATGCTCGTCCGGGTGGAGGTGAGCGAAGAGGCGTTCTCCGACAAGATCACCGATCTCATGGTGATCAAGAGGACGGTGGAGCATCGCCTGCGGGGTGCGCTGAACGTGGGCGTGGAGGTGGAACTGGTCGAACCCGGAACCCTTCCACGGTTTGAAGGCAAATCGAAGAAGGTCATTGATAGGAGGTCATTGTAATGGAGAAATCGTATATCGTCAAACAGATCTCAATCTTTTCGGAAAACCGGCCGGGGCGCCTTGCGGCGATAGCCGGGGCGCTCCGCGATGCGAAGATCAACATCTTTGCGTTCAGTATCGCCGAGGCGAACGGGTTCGGGGTTGTCCGTGCGCTTGTCGACCGGCCGGAGGATGCTCACCGGACGCTGACCGATCTCGGGTTTCGGGTCTCGTTCACCGACGTCATCGGCGTGAAGATGCGCGACGAACCCGGCGGTCTCTCGGATATCGCGTCCGTTCTCGGGGATGCAGGGATCAACGTCGAGTACGCCTATGCCTACTCAGGGAAGGACGGGGCGGTCCTGATCCTGCGTGTGGACCAGGTTGAAGACGCCGTCCGGCAGATCCTCGCCTGCGGCGGAGAACTCCTCGCGGAGCCCTCCCGATAACGGAGGATCGTCCTAAAAGCCTCATATCATAATAATTCGAAGATTGTGATGCGTAAGACGGAACGCCATAACCACATGTGAAGACGCAAAGGGCAAGAGGTGCTGAGGTGATCAAGCAAGCAACTTCCATCCTGATGGTTGCCCTCTTTTTCTTTTTCCTGGCGGTAGCGGTTAAAAACCGGGGAGATCTCATATCCGGTTTGAACATGATGAGCGCAAAGGAGAGAGAGCATTACAATATCCCGCTCATTTCGAAGGTTGTTGGAGCGATCGGCATGTTTTTCTCGGTGTCCGTGATGGTGCTCCTCTACATAGATAATGAGCAGAAGTGGGTCGGCTGGGTAATGACGGCACTCAGCGTGGTTGCACTGATAGTTTTTGCGCTCGTCTCAAGTATCGGCGGCGGCAAGTACGTCCGGAAAAATCGTTAAGAACGTTATCGATAGGCCGTAGAGCAATCCGGAACGAAAACGAGGGGACCGGGTGCGAAACTTCCAGCACGAGACCGCGAAAAAGGATGAAAAGATGTTCCCGGCGCGATTTGCACATAGGGATACGAATCTCCCGGGGTAACTTCCCGGACCGTCGTACTATTCTTCGTCGTGCCCGCGGCACCGTTCAGTGCCGCTTCTCCCACTTCAGGAGTTCCGAGACCTCCGAGAGCGTCTTTCCGCGCCGGATCTCCTCGCGGATCCGTTCCTCGGTCTTTTTAACCTCCATCGCCCGGCGGGCGACCTCGTAGGCCCGCTCCCGGGGGACCACCACGACGCCGCTCTCGTCGGCGATGATCCAGTCCCCCGGCCGCACCGTCTGCCCGCAACAGACGATCTCGGCGTTGATCTCCCCGAGACCCTTGGGGTCCCCGGCGTTCGGAGCAGTTGCCCGGGAGAAGACCGGGAACCGCATCTCCCGGATATCGTCCACGTCCCGGACCGCCCCGTCGATCACGATGCCGGCGACCCCCCGGTTTTTCGCGGAATGCGTGGCGAGTTCACCCCAGGGCGCGACGTCCGTCCGTCCGTCGTTACTGATGACGAGGACGTCTCCCGGCCCGGCGACGTCGATCGCCTCGACGGGTTTTGCCCAGTCTCCGGCGAGTGTCCGGACCGTCACCGCCCGGCCGACCGCTTTCACCCGGCCGCAGATGGAGACGAGGCCCGCCATCGCCCCCTGCCGGTGCATGGCGTCGGTGACGTTCGGTGCGGAGACCACATCAAAGAGGCGGCGGATGACGGCGTCCGGGCTCTCTTCCTCCCGCGGCAGGACCTCGGGCCGGTCGATCGCCTCCCGGACCCTCCCCGCCGCTCCGGTAACGTCGGCAGCCTTGATGATGTTTCCGCCGACGATGACGATCGAGGCTCCGGCGGCGACGGCTGCGGACGCGGTCTCTGCGTCGAGCCCCCCTGCAACGGCTATCGGGACGCTCGCCTCCCCGGCAAGACGGCCGAGGAGGTCGAGCGACGACCGGCCGATCATCTGCTGGTCGATGCCTACGTGAGCGTTGATGTAGTCGACGCCGAGTCCCGCAAGTTCACGGGAGCGGGAGACCGGGTCCAGAACGTTGATCAGGTCAGCCATGATCCGGACGCCGTACTTACGGCCCGAACGAACCGCTTCGGCGATCACGGTATCGTCGGCATCGGCGAGGATGCAGACGATGCCGGCGCCGGACTTCGCCGCCATCTCCACCTCGACGGCCCCGGTATCGGCGATCTTCATGTCCGCCACGATCTCGTGCCCGGGGAAACGCTCCCGGAGCACCCGTACGGCCCGCATCCCCTCGCTCTTGATCAGGGGGGTTCCAACTTCAATCCAGTCCGCACCACCACGGACCGCTTCGTCGGCGATCTCTACCGCACGATCAAGCTCAAGGAGATCGAGCGCCACCTGGAGAGTAGGCGTTGCCATACTGTAGTGTATGGCAAGGATCGTATTTATCGGGTATCGGCCGGGGGAAATCTATATGAACCGGGATGCGTGAGGTAGCCCGCGCCCACGTGGGGCCGGCACGGATGTGATGACGGATGGTCGAAATAGGCTATAAACTGGCATGCGAGGAGCACGAACCCCTTGATCTGGTCTGCAACGCCCGTCAGGCGGAAGATGCAGGCTTTGCGTTTGCCATGATATCGGATCACTACCACCCCTGGACGAACCGGCAGGGACAGAGCCCGTTCGTCTGGGGAGTCCTCGGCGGGATCTCTCAGGTGACGGCGGACCTCCGGCTGGTGACGGGCGTCACCTGCCCGACGATGCGGATACACCCCGGCATCATCGCCCAGGCTGCCGCAACCGCCGCCGGGATGATGCCCGGGCGGTTTATCCTGGGCCTTGGATCGGGTGAAAACCTCAATGAGCACGTCTTCGGCGACCGCTGGCCTCCGGCGCCGGTCCGGATAGAGATGCTTGAGGAGGCGGTGGAGGTAATCAGGATGCTCTGGAAGGGGGGCATGCAGGATTACTACGGCTCTTTCTATACTCTGGAGAACGCGCAGATATTTTCGCTCCCGGAAAAGGTCCCCCCGATTTACATAGCATCCGAGGGTCCGATCAGCGCATCCCTGGCAGCACGGGTCGGCGACGGGTTCATCAACCCGGGCGCCAGCGCAGAAGAGACCCTTGTCGCCTTCCGCGACTCGGGGGGCGGCGATAAGCCCTCATACGTGGAAGTCTCGGTCTGCTGGGCGGAGAGCGAGGAGGAAGGACAGAGGACGGCCTACGAGCGGTGGCCGATCTCCGCGAACTCCGGAGAACTCAACAGGCTCCTCCCCACGCCGACCCACTACGAACAGCTGGCAACGATGACAACACCGGAGGAGGTGGCGAAGCACGTGCCCGCCGGCCCCGACCCGGAGGCGCAGATCAGAAAGATCGAGGAGTGCATCAAGATGGGATTCGATCACGTCTGCGTCCACCAGATCGGAAACCGGCAACGGGAGTTCATGGAGTTCTACACAAACGAGGTCCTGCCGCACTTTGCAGAGTAACGGCGGCAGCAAAGGGTTGTGGGGCCGGGACACCGGCCAAAAACGTTTACGGGTCGGACGGATCGCTCTGATCCGTCCGCACCCTGCAGATGCTCTCGACAGGCAGGACAAAGATCCTGCCGTCGCCCGGTTTCCCGGTCCGACCGTGCTCCCGGACGATCCGGAGGACCCTGTCGACATCGGCATCCGGAACGACCATCTCGATCTTCACCTTCGGGATGAGTTCGACCGGCATCGTCTTTCCCCTGAACTGGAGAGAGATGCCTTTCTGTGCTCCCCGTCCCATGACTTCGCTCACGGTCATCCCGTTGATGCCGTCCGCTTCGAGCGCCGCTCTCACGGGGTCGAACTTCTCGGGCCTGATGACTGCAGTAACCATCTTCATCGACAACACCTCCTCATACCCGTACGGACTCACCGTGCTGGGCGATATCCAGTCCGACATACTCTTCCTCTTCGGTGACGCGCAGACCCATCACCGCATCGATAACCTTTGCAAGGATGTAGGTCACGCCGAACGCGTAGGCCACGACCACAGCCACATCCACGGCCTGGATCAGGAGTTGACCAGGGTTCCCGTAGAGAAGACCGTCCACACCACCTATTACCGCAACCGCAAAGACCCCGGTTGCGAGAGCGCCGAAGATGCCTCCCACGCCGTGAATCGCCCACGCATCGAGACTCTCATCCCAGCCGTGGCGGACCCGGAAGAGGAGTGCGCCGTAGCAGACGAGACCTGCAGCGGCTCCGATAGGGATAGCGGCCATGGGGTCGACAAACCCGGCTGCCGGCGTGATGGCGACGAGACCGGCGATGGCGCCGCTGATGATCCCGACCGAACCCGGTCTGCCGCGGATCCAGGCGGCGCAGAGCCAGGAGAGAGCCCCGGCAGCGGCGGCGACGTTTGTTGCGACGAACGCGCTTGCCGCCAGACCGTCCGCAGCAAGAGCGCTGCCGGCGTTGAACCCGAACCACCCGAACCAGAGGAGCGCGCCACCGAGGAGGACCAGCGGGATGTTGCTCGGCGCCATCTCCTGGGAGCCGAACCCGAGACGTTTCCCGATGACAAGCGCGAGTGCCAGTGCCGAGAAGCCGGAACTTATGTGGACGACCGTGCCGCCGGCGAAGTCGAGCGCGCCCATGCTCGCCGCCCATCCGCCGCCCCACGCCCAGTGAGCAAGCGGGTCATAGACCAGCGTTGTCCAGAGCAGGGCGAAGACGACGAACGAACTGATCTTTATCCGCTCCGCAACGCCGGACGTTACGATTGCGAGCGTGAGGCCCGCAAAGACCATCTGGAAGACCATGAAGAGCAGGTCAGGAATGCCGTCGCCTTCCATCCCGACACCCTGCAGGAGCGCATACTCCAGACCTCCAATCACTCCGTGAATATCGGAGCCGAAAGCAAGACTGTATCCGAAGAGAACCCACTGGATGCTGACGAGAGCAAATGCGATGAACGCCAGCGCTATCATGGAGATGAGATTCTTCCGCCGCACAAGCCCGCCGTAGAAGAGTCCCACTCCCGGTGTCATCAGCATGACCAGTGCCGTACAGACGAGGATAAACGCCGTAGCGCCGGAATCAATCATACCCCGGCCCTCCGGAACATCCATAAGTCGCTTTTGCCATTCATCGGAAGGAAGTTGCTTTCCTACAAATATAAATTTTTCTATTTATGCAGCACGCCTCATGAACATGAGTACCCAAAGTCAAAGATCCCCCGTGCGGACACAATGCGCATGATCCGCGTGCAACCGGACGTTCTTCCGCTCTGTACCCGCCGCTGACCGGCAAAGATCGGAAGATACTCACGGAGAGACGCTACCCGGAAGTCGCAGGCCACCCACCTGATCGGCACACCGTTTCCGGAAGAGACGAGGTCAAAATCGGGGACGGGGAGCACTGTTGCCCTCACGGCCCGGCAAAGCAGAGCGGCACGGAAAAGCGCGGTAAAAAAAGGTTTTCGTTTATCCGGTCACTCCTCTTCCTCATAGCGCTCGAAGAACGTGACCTCATCGAGGGTCTTTTTCTTTGCAATCAAGATCTCCTCGGGGTATCCCGCAGGAACGAGAGAGACAAGCGTGTAATCCTCCGGGACGTTGAGGAGTGTCCGGACATCCTCTACGTAGTCCTTCTTATCCCCCGCGACCCAGCAGGACGCGACCCCCCACGCCTGGAGCGCGAGGATGAGCTGCATCGTCGCTGCACAGCAGTCCTCAAGATAGTATTTTTCAGCCCGTTTCCCAAAGACGGCGAAGCAGACGGGTGCATCGGCGATGAACCTGGCGTTATCGGTCAGGTCCGCGATTGCCTTCAGCGTCTCGCGTTTCCTGACGGTCCCGAAGAGCCAGGGCTGCTCGTTTTTCGCCGTCGGAGCAAGGCGTGCACAGTCGAGGGCGTCCTTGATGATCTTCTCCTCGACGGGGCTGTCCTTGTACTTCCGCACGCTGTGCCTGCTCCGTATCACGGTGACACCAAGATTAACCGTTCCACCAATCGGACTCATGCAACGAGAATGCGCACTCCAGGCCTAAATACCTTGGGGAAAAAGATGAGGGGCGGCCTTAGAAGAGGCTCTGCAGCATCTGCAGCATATTGGAAAAGCCTGTGGTGACGACCTCGGTCAGATCGATCCCAAGGATCGGAAAGATGAACGTGAAGTAGGCGATGACCCCGATCGTGCACCCGACGTTCGCGAGCGCGGCGACGAAGACCACCCGGAAGAGCGGGATCTTCCGCATCTCCGAGAAGGTCTCGGCCGCAATGATCTGCTGCAACTCTCCGACGGTGGGCTTGCGGATCTTCGCTTCAACGGCGGCGGCGAACCATCCCGCCGCAAGCAGCGGGTTAAGCGATGTCATCCAGGAGACGCCGAACGCCGTCGCGGCCGAGAGCGGATGCCCGCCGGCGAGCAGCGTGAATACGGCGCTTAACGCGCCGGTGATCAGGACCCAGTAGAGGAGGGCGGCCAGCAGGACCTCGAGCCCGACGCCCGAGAAGGCTATGGCGGCTATCAGGAGAATGAAGAGGACGGTGACGGCCGAGCCGAGGATCTTCGCCCACGGCAGGCCCTTCACTTCGGCGGTCAGGGACGGGAGTGGCGGCAGCGTCTCCGGTGCGTCGAGATAGCGCTGCACCCCCTGGATATGCCCGGCGCCGACGACCGCAAGCACCCGTTCATACCGGCTCCCGAGCATCAGGATCTGGTGAGCGAGGTATGCATCCCGCTCGTCGATCAGGGCCCCGGCGCCCCGGGGCGAGAACTTCCGGAACTCCTCCATCGCGGCGCTCACCACGTCCTGATTCATGAGCTCGTCGATGTCGACCTTCTCGCCCTCGACACTCACAAGCGAATACATCAGGGCACCGATGAACTTGATCTTCTCCCAGATCCCCATCTTTCCCCAGAACCGCCCGAGCGTGATCCGGATATCCCGGTCGATGAACGCCACGGGCTTTTGATGCGTCCTAGCCTCCTCAATGGCCGCCAGCATCTCCGAGCCGGGCTTCACCCCGGTCTCGGCGCCGATCCGCTGCTGGATGAAGGTGAGCACCCACTGGACCAGGAGCTGGCCGAAGTTCCCGCCCTTCAGGATCTCCATGACCGACGGCTCGGCCACCTCCTCCGTGAGAGCGATATACCTGCCCCGGTCGAGTTCGACGCCGACGATGTCGGGCTGGAACTCCTCGATTGCGGCCCGGACCTCTTCAACGCTCTTCTGCGAGACATGGGCCGTCCCGACGAGGCGGATCTCAGCCATGGAGCACCTTTACGCCTTCGCTGTCGATCACGGCGCGCCGCCCCGGCGGCACCCGCGCTTCCCGGTAGACGGCACATAGACCGGTCTCCTCCGCCTCCTCGGCAGCCCGCCGCCTGCAGAGGTCGGCGCCGAGAGCGTGCGCATCGCGGGTGGAGAGGGGCGCGCCGAGGCCGGGACACTCCGAGACCAGCAGGTCGTCGTCCGCCAGCATAAACGGGTAGGTGCGGCAGATCCAGGGGCGATGGGCATAGATGGAGCACTGGCCGTCGCGGAGAAACCTGCAGGCATCGGCCGTGCGCCGGATACACCAGGCGAGGGTGTACTCTCCGCCGTTTTCGGCATCGATGAAGTCGGGATACGGTTCGGCGACTTCATCCCAGACCATCCCGGTCGCCGCCATGATTGCCCGGACCTCGGCAGGGCTCACCAGCACGAGGTTTGAGTCTTCCGCAACCCGCCGGCAACAGGCACCACACTCTTGGCAATGAAATCCGATGGACCCAACCCGGCTCGCAACGTCGTCTATTCCGAGCATAACCGATCAAAATTCTCAAAGAGAAGCCGTCCGTTGACGGTATGACTGACTTCCGGGTGCCACTGGACGCCGTAGAGACGTTCATCGGGAGACGCCATCGCCTCCACGCTGCAGATGGCCGACTCCGCAAGCCGGACAAACCCTTCCGGAACCGTCGAGACCTCGTCTGCATGCGACGCCCATACGTGAATCCGGTCGGGGTATCCCTGGAGAAGACTGTTTTGTTTGAGTACATCGACTTCGACCGCACCAAACCCGCCGCTTGCGCCCCGGCGAACGGCTCCCCCGCGTGCCGTCGCCATGATGTGCAGCCCAAGACAGATACCGAGGACCGGAAGACCGAGGTCAAGGTAGAGAGGAGCGAACCCCGCACGGTCCAGGGTCGGACCGCCGCCGAGGATGATGCCCCGGCAGCCCCGGGCGACCTCTGCAGGCGGCGTCTCGTTTGAGATCATGACGGCCTCAATATCCATATCACGAAGCGTCCGGAGGATCAGGTGGTTGAACTGCCCGTGATTGTTGACCACATAGAGTGGAAGCATTGTATATAGGTGGATGGTAAAAAGGTATAGTCCTTCCCTCAGGCATACTTCTGAATGAAATCGAAGACTTTTCGGGTGATCTCCTCCGGGCTGTGCCCCATGAGGTAGGCGAGCGTCAGTGCCCCGCCGGCCCCCATTCCCTCCTTGGCCTCACCGATGCAGTAGCGGGCAAGCCCGACGTGCCCGATGCCGGCGAAGTTCGGATCGACGAAGTACGCCGTGGTCCCGACGTCGGCAACCGACCGGACAAACCCGGCGGAGGGGTCATCCCTGACGTAGACGGTCGTCGCGAGACGCGGCATCCTTTTCCCGAGCGCTTTTAAGACGGCCGCGACGGCAAGCATCTGCGTCCCGCCGGCAAAGAAGATCTCGCCGGAGTATGCACTCGCGATCCCTGCCGCCACCGGCATCATGGGGTCGCCTGCGGCGCGGAGGATGTCGAGGGGACCTCGTGCGCCGGTCGCACCGATCCGGGCGAGCACATCCCTGCAGATGGTCTCTTTCAGGTCCATCGGGTTCTTGACGAAGGCGCTGCTGACCGAGACGTCGTAACCGAGCGCCCGGAGGACGCAGAGTGCAGTTGTCGTCCCGCCGGGAACGCATTCCCCGAGCATCAAAAAGTCGCTGTAGTGCGAGAGAAGCCTGCCGACCGCTTCGCCCCGCTCGAAGAGGAGCGCTGCGTGCGGCACCGCGTCCTCCTTTCGCGGGTCGCCGCCTGGGCTTCCGTAGACATCCAGGCAGGGGACGGTGGGGGTGTGAGCGAGCCCGGCGTTGATGAGGACGGGGGATAGATCGGTCAGTTCCATCATGGACCGGGTGATGGTCGCCGGCGTCGGGCACCCGGTGGGCGTGTCCGGCCGGGCGGATATGCTCGTGATCGCGCCGGTCGTGACGAGTTCCGCATCGAGAACCGGCGTGAGAAGGGTCTTTTCCGGGGTCGCCCCGGCACCCGAGACGCCGGGGACGGTGGAGAGCATGGTGTTGCCGAGGACGAGGGCCATCATCGGGCGGTGCGGCCGGACCCCGGGGTCTTCTGAGAGGAACCGATTAGACATAGTACAGGATGGGCGCCGGGAATAGAAGAGGTTGCGGTTCGTAGCCCGACCGGGGGCGGCGGATTTTTGAGGGGAACGGCCGACGGGGTGCGGAATTGTCGAACGTTTTCCGGCTAGGAGTCAATCGCACCCAGGAGGTGCTCCAATACCGGCCCTTC
>NZ_DANC01000059.1:41114-43557 GCF_002499755.1 Methanoculleus sp. UBA291
CAATACCGGCCCTTCGGCCCGGTATTACTCGAAAACGCTTCGCGTTTTCTCGAGCGCTGGCCCTTCAGCCCAGCGCTGTTCGAAACGCGGAAATACCTGCGGGGTTCAACAAATGAACAATGTTCGAGATCGAGCGCAGGCTGGAGGAGAAGGGTATCACAAGGGGCAATATCGTCGCCTCTGCAATGGAACTCTATGTCCCTCACGGGATCGGGGCGGAAGAGGCCGCGAAGCGGCTGGGCGAGATGATTGGGAAGGCGCTTCAGGACCCCAACATATCGTCGCTGCTCCTCGGCGCCATCCTGCTTGAGGATGAACTCTACCTGAAACGGAAGGACTCCGAGATTGCCGATGACCCGGTCTTTCTGCTCTCCGACGAGATCATCGGGATGGCCATTGCCGAAGTGATCGGGGGGACCTACGCGCGGTTCGAGTTCACCCGTTACGACCAGAAGAAACCGGGAATATTAGGCAGCCTCGGGCCGTTCCTCGACGACGCCGTTGCCGGGCTGATCGCGGGCTGCACGTCGCGCCTTTATAGCGAGTCGATGGGGTCGATGTGAAGTCCGTCGTCGCCCTTCTGCAGTTCTGCACCTCGCTTCCCCTGGGAAAGCCGGTTGATTTCGAGTATTTCGCCCGCCGCTCCTACCTCTACCCGCTTGCCGGTTACGTCATCGGCGGGATAGCGGCCGGTGTCGCCTACTGGATAACATCCCCGACGGTGGGCGCGGCGGTCGCCCTTGCGGCGGTGCTGGTTCTTTCCGGGTGCAACCACTTCGACGGCCTGCTGGACTTCGGCGACGGGCTCATGGCCCACGGGAGCCGGGAGAAGAGGGTCGCGGCCATGACCGACCGGACCACGGGAGCCGGTGCCGTCGCGGCGGGGATCGTCGTCACCCTCCTTGCGTTTGCCGGGCTCCAGAGCACGGCAGACCTCCCGGCAGCCATTCTCACCGCCGAGGTCTGCGCGAAAGTCGCGATGTCCTACCTCACCACGCTCGGCGTTCCGTTCCGGGAGGGTATTCACTCCTACCTCCATGGGTTCGCAAAACCGTGGTTTCTGATTCCGGCAACCCTGCTCGCGCTACCGCTCTTCCTGCTGCCGCTCTCCCGGGCGAGCGTCGCGCTTGCTCTCGTGGTCACAGCCGTCATCGTCGTCCTGACGCTCACGCTCTCCCGGCGCATCTTTGGCGGCGTCAACGGCGACGTCGTCGGTGCCACAAACGAGATCACCCGGGCGGGGATCATCCTCCTCCTTGCCCTCCTGTAAGCACCTTTTTTATCCCGGTGACCGCTACTAATGTAGAATGATGAAAGACTATTCCCTCTACAGCCGGGGAGGGATCATCACCGAGCGGAACGCAGACTACGCAACGATACGGGTGCGGATTCCGGCAGGAGTCCTCTCCGCGGCTCAGGTCAAGCAACTCGCAAAACTCAGTGAGAAATATGGAGATGGTTCGCTCCATCTTACCATGCGTCAGACGGCGGAGATCCCGCACGTGAGCCCCGAAAATTTCGAGAAGATCGCGAAAGCCCTCGAAAAGAACGGGACGCCCCTCGGGGCAGAGCAGAACGAAGTGGTGAACATCATGGCCTGCCCGGGCACGGAGCGGTGCAAGTACGCCAACTGCGAGACAATCGACCTTGCGCGGAAGGTCGATGAACGGGTTTTTGGAAAAGAACTCCCGATACGGCTCCGCATCGCCATATCCGGATGCACCTACATGTGCAACAGCCCGCTCTTAAACGACATCGGAATCATCGGCAGGATCCGGCCGCTGCGCATACCCGGACTCTGCACGGGGTGCGGCACCTGTGCGAAATACTGCAGACAGTGCGCCATTGCGTTGAAAAATGGCATATCCGTCCTCGATGAGAGCAAGTGCGTCCAGTGCGGCATCTGCATTCACTCCTGTCCGTACGAGCTCCTGAAGTCCGAGTATGATCACTACCAGATCACGGTCGGCGGCCGGCGCGGAGCCAATCCCGCTGTGGGCAGGGAACTTATCACCGTCGAGACCGAGGAGGAGGTCGTCGAAGTGATCGACCGTATCGTCTACTGGGTCTACCGCAGCGCCTGGAGCGACCGGCTCCTCGCCGACCAGATGGACGAGATCGGCTACGATAAGTTCGCGGAGGAGACCCGCAAAAAGTTCGGGCCGAAAGAAAAGGCGGCTGAAGACTGAAAAACCCGGGAAGGGAGACCCCACCGAGTCTAATACCGATACATCGAAGAGAACCCTGCGCCCGCGTCGTCCTCGCACTCGACGGCAGCGCCGTCCCGGACGAGGGTATTGAACATAAGGGCGGCATTCAGCAGATTCTCATCGAGGCCGGCGCCCTGCCTCACGCCCGAGAGGGCCTGACGCTGGGGCGTCGGAATCGTCCGCCTGCCCACCCGGACACCCGCACAGTGTCGACAATAGCCGCAGTAAGAGTA